>JAHFPR010000098.1 GCA_023269645.1 Alphaproteobacteria bacterium
TTGTCACGATTGATTTCAATAGTGACAATGTTCCGGGTTTCAAGCAATGCAATTACCGCTGCAATTGCATCCTCACCCATTCGATCCTGCAATTCCCGTTTTACCACCTCATAGTATTTCTTCTTGGGCATTGGTGGTATAACGGTACAGGCAGGATACAGTGTCAGACCCAGCGGGATAAAGGATGCCGCTTGATCGTTCTCATGCATTAGAACTCCTTTCGTTGGAGGCCGTGTAAATTCTAAAAGGTAAGAATTAAGATTAAGGCACAATTATACCACGGATTCAGAAATATGGCAATAGATTATTTGTGCCCACCCCGTCATCGCCTGAATTTTCATAGAAAATTCTAGGGCAATCCACGCTTCAATGCCTTGGTGGCCAGATGGATGCCCCTAGAATTTGCTTCGCAAATGCAGGGCATGACGCTATTCAAACTCCCTGTCATGCGTCAGCGAGGGAATCCTTGCCCGGATTTCCGCCACGCGCGCGGCATTCACTCCGGCGATGCAGAAGCCTTCCTGCGTACCGGCATCCGCAAGGATTTCGCCCCACGGATCAATAATCATGGCGTGGCCGAACGTGTGCCGCCCGCCGGGATGGTCGCCCGTCTGCGCGGGAGCGAGGATGTAGCAGCCGTTTTCGATGGCGCGGGCGCGCAGCAGCACCTCCCAGTGCGCCTGGCCGGTATAGCGCACGAACGCGGCGGGCACGGCGATGGCCTGCGCTCCACCCTTCGCCAGCGCGCGGTAGAGGTGGGGGAAGCGCACGTCGTAGCACACGGTCATGCCGAGCCGGAATCCGGGCAGATCGGACAGTACCATTTTTCCACCGCTGCAGTAGCTTTCCGACTCCTGATAGCGCGGGGCGTTTGGAATCACCGCATCGTAGAGGTGGATTTTATCGTAGCGGGCGGCGATGTTCCCTTCCGGGTTGATGAGGAAGGAGCGGTTGCGCACTTTCGCCTCGCCTTCCGGGCGGATGGCCAGCGAGCCGAGAAGCAGCCAGATGGAAAGCTCCTTCGCCAGCCCTGTGAAGGCCGCCAGCGCGCGGGATTCGCCCTCCGTGCAGGCCAGCGCGAACAGTTCCGCGCGGCTGCCCGCCATCAGCCCGACACATTCGGGGGTGAGCACGAACTGCGCCCCCTCCGCCGCCGCCGCGCGGATAATCTCCGAGGCCCGCGCGATGTTCTTCGCCGGGTCGTTGCCACTGTTCATCTGGATGCAGGCGGTGAGCATGGGTGAGTTTTGAGTCCTGTAGTTAGTAGGGGTAAGGGTACAAGGATGTAAGGGTGTAAGGGAAGAAAAATCGCTTACACCCTTACATCCTTACACCCTACTCTTTAACCGTTTTCGCCAGCGTCAGCACAAACACTTTCGCCGCGCCCGCTTTCTTGAGCATTTTCGTGCATTCGTGCAGGGTTGCGCCGGTGGTCAGCACATCGTCCACCAGCAGCACCGTTTTGCCCGCCACCATTTCCACGCCGCGAGGGGTGAGCGCGAACGCGCCTTTCACGTTGCGTTTGCGCCCGGCACGATCCAGCCCAGCCTGCGGGGGGATATGCCGGATGCGGCGGAGCAGCGCGGGATGGCACGGCACACCGCTTTCTTCCGCGAGCGCGTTCGCCAGCAGTGCTGCCTGATTATACCGCCGCGCGAACAGGCGGCGGCGGTGCAGCGGCACGGGGATAATCATATCGCTGGCCGTAATCATATCGCGCCCCGCCGCAGCCAGCAGCCGGGCGAAGGTGCGTGCGGCGTGGGTTCCGTCGGCATATTTGAAACGGGTGACGAGCGGGCGGCTGGCCTCATTGTACGCGAACACCGCGCGCGCTTCGTCGTAAGGCGGCAATTCCGCCATGCACGCGCCGCAGAGTGCCCCCTCGCCCAGCGCATAGTCGAACGGGTGGAAGCAGCGGGCGCAGGCGGGATGGCTCAGGAAGTGCAGATTTCCCCAGCAGGCGGCGCAGAAATTCCCCTGCTCCGCCACCGGTGCGTGGCAGCCCAGGCAGCGCGGCGGCAGCAGCGCATCAAGCAGCTTTCCGCCCGCTTTCTTAATCCGCTTCGGCATTTGGCACATCCTCCCGGTGGTATCTTCGGGTGCGGTAGGCGGTGTAGGCCGCACCGCCTAGAATCATCGCCGCGCCGAACAGCGTCCAGGCATCAATGATTTCATCGAACAGGAAATATGCAAAGACGGAGGCGAACACCAGCCGCAGGAAATCGAACGGCAATATCACCGAGAAATCCGTGGCGGCGATGGCGCGCGAGAGCATCACCTGAAACATGGAGGCCGCCCAGCCGAGGGCAAACATCCAGCCCAGTTCCTCCCAGGTCGGCGTTTTCCACACGGCCAGTGCCAGCGGCAGCGAGAGCGGCGCGCCCACCAGCACCAGGTAGAACGCGACCAGCTCTGGCGTATCTTTCTGCGTCAGTTTTTTGATGATGATGCCGGAGAATGTCCAGAACATCGCCGCCAGCAGCACGATGCCCGCGCCGAGCGTAAAATGCCCCGTGCCGGGATGCAATATCACCAGCGCGCCGCAGAAGCCGAAAATCAGGCCGCCCCAGCGATGCCAGCCATAGCGTTCCCTGAACAGCAGCACGGAGGCCACCGCCGTCATCAACGGCGAGGTGAAGGAAAGTGCGGTGGCCAGCGGCAGCGGAACCACCGAAAGCCCATAGAACCAGGTGATCATCCCGAAAAACCCCACGCCCGCGCGGAGCAGATGCCAGCGGAACTGGCCGGTGGTGAGCAGCCGCGCCATGCTCGCCCCGCCCCCACTTCGGTTATGGCGCATCAGCCACGGCAGGAAGCAGACCAGCGAAAAGATATTGCGGAAGAACACCAGTTCAAACGGATGCACGGTGCGCGAAGCATAATGCACAAGCGAAACCAGCACCGCCGACATAAAGCAGGCCGCCACCATCCAGAATATGCCGCGCGTGGTGTGGTGCATGGGGTGAGGAAACAAGTTTCGGGAAGAAGTTTCAGTGTAGCAGCTTTGCTGAAACCTGAAACCTGTTCCTGGAACCTTCTAAGGCTTCAACAACTTCTCCGCCAGTGCTTTTTCCTCGCGGCGGGTGCGTTTGTGGGTGTGGTAGAGCGCATAGACCGCGCTGCCGAGGATCACTGTGCCGCCGAGCAGTGTTTCCGGCGTCACCACTTCGCTGAAAAAAAGCCACGCGAAGCCCGCTGAAAAAATCAGCGTGCAGAACGAGAACGGCAGGATGGTGGTGAGTGGCGCGCGCGCGATGGCGTTCGAGACGCAGAACTGCTGCGCCGCCATCGCCGATCCGAGCAGCGCAATGTATATCCAGTCAGCGGAGCCGGGTGTCCGCCACTCCGCCACCGCCAGGGGAAGGGAGAGCAGCGTGGTCAGCGAGAGCATATAGAAGGTAATAACGGGCGGGGTTTCCGTGCGCGTCAGCGTTTTGATGAGTATGCCGCAACAGCAGAACAGACAACACGCGAAGGCGACATAGAGCGCGCCCTCCAGATAGCCGGAAAAATCCGGGCGCAGGATAATCAGTACCCCCAGAATCCCCGCGCCGAATGCCACCCCGGTATGCCAGGTCGCACGCTCGCGGAACACGAAAATTGCGGCGGTGGAAAGCAGCAGCGGATTCAGGAAACACAGCGCGGTAAAGGCGGGCAGCGGCAGGCGCGCGATGGCATAGAAGCTCGCCGCCCATCCGGCAAGCTCCAGCACCGCGCGGAGGAAATACCGCTTCCGGCGCGTGGTGCGCAGATGCCTGAAGCCGTGACGCTGGAACCACGCCACCATCCACAGCGCGGCCACGCCCATGCCGAGGAACACCACCTCGAACGCGGGCAGCCCGGCCATCAGATGCCGCGAGGCCACCTGCATGGTTGCGCCGAAAAACGTCGCCGCCACCATCCACAGAATGCCCTGCACAGGCGCATTGACATTTATTCCAGCCTGCAATCCCGTCATAACATTCAGCCGAATACTTTTTCCACGATCTTCTCGCCGAAGAAGATGGCCAGCCCGACCAGCACCATTCCCGCTGCGCTTGTAATGCCGCCGATGACAATCATTATGCCATCCCGTGCCAGCAGGCCGAGCGACATCAGCACAATCCCCGCCCCAAGAAAAACATGGACGAGCGGGATGGGCGGCAGTGCCGCGCAGGAAAAAATGAACATCAGGCTACCGACGATTTTCTGCCAGTGATCAATGTGGATGCGGGTGATGCGCGGGCGCAGCAGAAGCTCCACGCGGCGGAGCATGGGGGTGGATTTTTCCACCATCATGGCGAGTGTCGTGCGCTTGACCTTGCGGCGGGTGAGGCAGCCGGGCAGCCAGGGGGAATTCCGCCCCCAGATCATCTGCAGGGAAAGCACGATGAGCGGCATGGCCACGATGGTCGTCCACCCCGGAGGCAGGGGCAGCGGAACGCACAGCGGCAGCGCGGCGATGGCCGTCAGCACACCGAAGCCGCGTTCATGCAGGGAATTTTTGAGGTCGCCGATGGAAATAGTATCTTTTTCCTGGTGGTCGTCCACCATCTTCTGCAGCAATTCCGATGTTTTCCGGGATTCCCCTTTATCCATGAGCTTCCTTTGGGAGATTGAGTCAAGCACAGATACCCTGCCGTGACTCAATTCTCCAATTCTCTGATTATCCAATCATCCAGTCTGCAATTCCGCTGCCTTCAGCGTATTTTCCATGAGCATGGCGATGGTCATTGGCCCCACGCCGCCCGGCACGGGGGTGATGCGCCCGGCTGCGGCAACTCCAGCGTTATCCACATCGCCGCGCACCATGCGCTTCCCGCCTTCCTCCACCACATTGATGCCAACATCCACCACCGTCGCGCCCGGTTTTACATCGGCTTCCGAGATGAGTCCACGCTTTCCTGCCGCAGCCACCAGTATATCGGCACTGGCGGTAAATGCACGTGCATTCCTGGTGCGGGAGTGGAGGATTGTGACGGTCGCATTCGCCTGCTCCAGCAGCCGCGCGATCGGCCTCCCCACGATGTTCGAGCGCCCGATGACCACGGCATTCAGCCCCGAAAGATCGCGCCCGTGCACGGATTCAATCAGCTTCATGCAGCCAAGCGGCGTACAGGGAACCAGGGCTTTGCCCTGTTGGCCGGTAGCAAGCAGCCCGGCATTGACGACATGGAAACCATCTACATCCTTGGCGGGCGGAATCGCGGCGAGGATGGCATTCTCGTCCATCTGCTTCGGCAACGGAAGCTGCACGAGAATCCCGTGCACTCCGGCATCACCACCCAGTGCCGCGATGCGCGCCAGCAGCTTCTCCTGCGTGACGGTGGCGGGCAATTCCTCCGTCACCGACCCCATGCCGATGGCGCGCGCCGTTTCCGCCTTGTTGCGCACGTAGGTCTGGCTTGCCTTGTCCTCCCCCACGATAATGACGTGCAGGAATGGCGCGATGCCGTACTTCGCCTTGAACGCTGCCACGCGCTTCGCCGTTTCCGCATTGCACACATCGGCGACCGCCTTGCCGTCAATCAGCTTTTCGGGGGATATATAGGATTTTTCAGCCATGTTTTTCTCGCAGGGTTATACTCTCGCCTTTTTCAGCGGAGCAACCGGAAGCCGGAAGCCCAGCCCCCCGAAGTCTCGTATCCACCGTCCAGCCGGGGCGTGGTTTTTCCGGTGAGGATTTTATAAATTACGATACCGCACTTTATAGTGTTTCCAAATAATATTCTTACAGAATATTATTTGGCATACGCTGCCTCCGGCGCGTGTTTTCGTCAACACTTCCAACGCATTTTGTCATGCTGTCTTTATGACGGCGTCCGGAAAGGCCAGACCCCGTCATGCGATGGGGTGACAACGCTACATATGCAGCGCGCGCGCGTATGCATCCAGCACGGATTCGTGCATCATTTCCGAAAGCGTGGGGTGCGGGAAGATGGTGTGCATGAAATCCGCTTCCGTGGCTTCCACCGTTTTTCCGAGCACGAAGCCCTGCACCAGCTCCGTCACCTCCGCGCCGACAAGATGCGCGCCGAGCAGCTCACCCGTATCCGCGTCGAACACGGTTTTCACCAGTCCCTCCGGCTCGCCAAGCGCAATCGCCTTGCCGTTGCCGATGAAGGGGAACCGCCCCACTTTCACCTTGTGCCCCGCCTCTTTCGCCTTCGCCTCCGTCAGCCCCACGCTCGCCACCTGCGGGTGGCAATAGGTGCAGCCGGGGATGTTGGCACGCTTCATCGGATGCGGATGCCTGCCTGCGATTTTCTCCACGCAGATGACCCCCTCATGGCTGGCCTTGTGCGCGAGCCAGGGGGGGCTTACCACATCGCCGATGGCACACACGCCCGGCTCATCCGTGCGCAGATATTCATCCACCGCGATATGCCCGCGATCCACCTTCACCTTCGTGCCTTCCAGCCCCAGATTTTCCGAATTCCCAACGATGCCCACCGCAAGGATCACGCGATCCACCTTCAGCGTCTCCGTTTTTCCGTCCTTGTTTTCCAGCGTGGCGGTGACGATGCCCTTCGCCGTTTCCAGCGATTTCACCGTGGTGGAGGTTTTCAGGATCATTCCCTGCTTCACGAAGGATTTATGCGCGAAGGCGGAAATATCCGCGTCCTCCACTGGCAGCACACGATCCATCACTTCCACCACCGTCACCTCCGCGCCCATCGTGCGGTAGAAGCTGGCAAACTCGATGCCGATCGCGCCGCTGCCGATCACCAGCAGTTTTTTCGGCATGGTCTGCGGGATCATTGCATCTTTATAGGTAACGATGTTTTTTCCGTCCGGCACGAGGCCGGGCAGGGTGCGCGCCCGCGCACCGGTGGCGATGATGATGTGCTTGGCTTTCAGGTCGGTGATTTTTTCGCTGTTGCGGTCGGCGGATTTGCGCACGGACACCGCGCCCGCGCCGTTCAGCTTCCCATAACCATTGAACACCGTGACTTTGTTTTTCTTCATCAGCATTTCGATGCCGCCCGTGAGCTTGGCGGAAACATCGCGCGAACGCTGCACCACTTTTTTCAGGTCGAATGTGATTTCCCTGGCGGAAAGCCCGAACTCGCCCGCGTGCTGCATCAAATGATAGATTTCTGCCGAGCGCAGCAGTGCCTTGGTGGGAATGCACCCCCAGTTCAGGCAAATGCCGCCGAGATGTTGCGCCTCCACCACTGCGGCCTTCATGCCCAGTTGCGAAGCGCGAATGGCGGCCACATAGCCGCCGGGGCCGCCGCCGATGATTACTATGTCAAAATTTGTTTCGGTCATGTTTTCCTCTTTTGGTTGATTCTGTCATCCCCGGCTTGTCCGGGGATGACAATGCTAACTAGGTTCAATCACCATATAAATTAAGTACTCCGTCATTCCAGCGAAAGCTGGAATCCAGCCAAAGCCGCGTCTGCGGCGGAAAGGCTTTTCGCAGCGTAGACACGCCGCTGCTGGATT
>JAHFPR010000099.1:0-4406 GCA_023269645.1 Alphaproteobacteria bacterium
GGCTTCGGGCGCGGGCATAACGCGGCGGCAAAAGAGGGTGCGGCGGAATTTATTTTCGTGCTGAATCCTGATGCGGAACTGACCCCCGCCTGCCTTCCCACCCTCTATGAAACGGCGCGCGCCGATGATGCGAAAACCGCCGCATGGGAAGCGCGGCAGGCTCCTTACGAACATCCGAAAATCTACAATCCGGTGACTCTGGAAACCTCCTGGGTGAGCGCGGCGGGAGTGCTGCTGCGCCGTTCCGCGTTCGATGCGGCGGGCGGATTTGATCCGGAGTTTTTTCTCTATGGCGAGGATGTGGATCTCTCCTGGCGGCTGCAAGATCTCGGCTACACGCTCCGCTATTGCCCGCGCGCTGTGCTGCTACACCACACCTATGCCACGCCCGGCGAAGTGAAGCCGATGCAGTTCATCGGCAGCATCCGCGCGAACCTGTATCTCCGCACACGCTTCGGCAACTGGCGCGCCATCGCGGCGGGTGTGCTGCGGCAGCTTTCCCTGCTCCGCCCCTCGCGCCGGCAGATACCAAAACAGCGGCGCGTCGTACTGAAGGGGCTATGGCTGTGGCTCCAGCATTTCCACCACTGGCGGCAGGGGAGCAAGCGCAGGATAAAACATCGTTTCCACGCCTGGGAGTATGAAACCGCGCGGCTGGGCGCATTTTATGACATCAGCGCGGGCATCCGGATCGCCAACCCGCCGAGGGTTTCCGTCCTCATCCGTACCATCGGGCGCACCGCGCTACTGAAGGACGCGCTCGCCTGCATCATGCATCAGGCTTACAAAAACATCGAAACTGTGATCGTGGAAGACGGGCCGGAAACGCTGCGCGAGTTCCTTTCTCCCTACCGCAAGGAAATTGCCATCACCTATGAAGCACTGGGGGGAAATCGCGGCAGATGCGCGGCAGGGAACCGAGCGATGCAGCTTGCGCGGGGGGAATATTTCCTGTTCCTCGATGACGATGATCTTCTCTATGCCGATCATATCGAGCAGCTTGTCGCCGCCATCTTGCAGCATCAAACGAAAGCCGCCATGAGTTATTCCTTCGAGCTTCCTTCGGAATACGCAGCGAAGGAACAGGGAGGCGGCATCATCCGCGAGGGTGTGCTTTTCTCGCGCTTCCACGCGCCGTTTTCCTTCACACGCCTGCTGCGGCATAACTATATCCCGATTCACACAGTGCTGTTCCACCGCGCGCTGTTCGCGGAGTGCGGCGGGCTGGATCCGGCCATCGCCTATAACGAGGACTGGAACCTGTGGGTGCGCTATGCCATCCATGCGCGCCCCTTCGCCACCGTGCCGAAAACCACCGCGATTTACCGTGTGCCGATGGATAACGAAGCGGAGGGCGGGCGGCATTCACTGATGGTCGAGCATCAGGAGCGCGTGCGGAAGATGCAGGC
This sequence comes from Alphaproteobacteria bacterium, assembly GCA_023269645.1. GTDB lineage: Bacteria > Pseudomonadota > Alphaproteobacteria > Rickettsiales > UBA8987 > JAHFPR01. The sequence continues at coordinate 1,410 of JAHFPR010000099.1, forward strand.
AGAACTGCCCGTCACCCTCACGGTAAGCGAGCTGCTGGCACTGGTGGAATCCTCCCCGCACGAAGCCATCGGCCTACGCGACCAGATCATCGCCCGCTACCCGCGCTTCCGCAGGCCGATTATGCTGCTGGCAAAGATTTCGCGTTTCTTCGGGTAAACTATGCCGAAAGTTTCCATCATCATTATCAATTTTAACGGCGGCGCGCTGAACAACCAGTGCCTGGCCGCGCTCGACCGCCAGACCTTCCGCGATTTCGAGATTATCCTCGTGGATAATGCTTCAACGGATGGCTCGCTCGCTACCGTTGACTGCTCCCGTCCGAACCTTACCGTCATCCCCTCCCCCACCAACACCGGCTTCGCGGGCGGCAATAATCTGGGCGCGAAATCCGCGCAAGGCGCATGGCTGGCACTGCTCAATAACGATGCCTTCCCCGATCCGGACTGGCTGGAACATCTGGTAAAGGCGGCGGAGGCGCATCCGGAATTCGATTTCTTCAGCTCGCGCCAGTATTGCTTCAACGCACCGCACCTGATGGACGGAACCGGCGATATGCTCGCCACGAACGGACGCGCATGGCGGCGGGATTACCACGTCCCCGCATGGCGCGCCACGAATATTTCCGGCGAGGTGTTCGGCGCGTGCGCAGCGGCGGCGATGTATCGTCGTTCGGATTTTGAGGCGACCGGAGGTTTCGACGAGGATTTTTTCTGCCACTTCGAGGATGTGGATCTGGCCTTCCGGCTGCGCCTCATCGGAAAACGCTGCTTCTATGCCAACGAGGCGGTGGTTTACCATATCGGCTCAGCGACGGCGGGGGGCGAGGATAGCGATTTCGCCGTGTATCAGGGAATGCGGAATGCCGTGTGGACTTACGCAAAATGTATGCCGCGCGGGCTGCTGCTGAAAAACCTGCACCGCCATCTCCTCCGCAATGCCAGGGAGCTTTATTACGCGCTCCGCACCGGGAAGGGGCGCGTGGCATTGCGCGCGAAGTTCCATGCGCTGAAAGCACTGCCGAAGATGTTGCGCAAGCGGCGCGCCATTCAGCTTGCCCGCACGGTGGCAGATGCAGACATCGCGGCATGGCTCCTGCGCGACCCCGGCCATATGCCTGTCGAAACTGAAATAGGTATGGGAAAAACGGAGAGAGATTATGCCTGATTTTCTTGGTATCGGTGCGCAGAAGGCAGGCACGACCTGGCTCTATTTCGCGCTCGCCCACCATCCGCAGATTTTTATGCCGGATTGCAAGGAAGTGCATTTCTGGGATCAGCATTATGAGAAAGGTTATGGGTGGTATGAGGAGTTGTTCGAGGATGCAGGAAACGAAAGCGGGCTAGGAAGCCCGCCAACTTCAGTGCCGCGAAGCGGCTTAGGCTCATCTGCGAGCCAGCAGGCGAGCAGGGAGCGAACAGAAAAGCGCACCGGCGAAATCACGCCTGCATATGCCATACTTCCGGCGGAGCGCATCGCGGAAATACGCCAGCATTACCCCCGCCTCCACCTGATTTACATGGTGCGCGATCCGCTGGTGCGCGCGTGGAGTTCGGCACTGATGGCACTCCGGCGCGCGGAAATGCGGGTGGATGAGGCTTCCGACGCGTGGTTCCTCGATCACTTCCGCTCCGCCGGTTCGCGGGCACGGGGGGATTACGCCGCCTGCCTCCGCGCATGGCTCGCCCATTATCCAAAGGAGCAATTCCTGCTGCTGCATTATGATGGCATCGCGCGCGCGCCGCGCCCGATGCTGAAAGCTGCCGCCGCGCATATCGGGGTGGAGGAAGCGTTTTTCGATGCGCTGGACGAAGCGCATCTCGCCCGCCGCAGGAATGAGGGAACCGGCCAGCCGCTCCGCCCATCGCTGCGCGCGGCTCTGGAGGAACTCTACACGGAGAAGCAAAAAGATTTCACGCGGCTGCTGAAGGAAACCGGAATGGCGGTGCTGGGAGCGTAACGCTACTTCCGCTTCAGCCGCGAAAGAAAATTGAGCAGCCCGTTCCCGGCGGAAGTTCCGCCGCGCACGATGGCGCGGGTTCCGGAACGCTTCTGCAGCCGTTGCGCAAGCTGCACCGTGGCATCGCCCGCATCATCCACCATTTTCTGCAGCCGCTCGCGTTCGGTATCCAGCTCCGTTTTCGCTTCTTTCAGTTCTGTATTTGTCATCTTCAGTTCGGAATTCGCGCGCTGCAGTTCCTGAAAACCCTGCTCCAGCCCGGCATAGTCGGTGTGGATGGCAGGCAGCATCAGATGGTAGCCCTGCGCCAGAAGCAACGCGGGCGCAATCTCCGGAAATTTCTCCAGATACGGCGCAAGCGCGCGCGTCAGGCCGAGGGTGCGGTTGTTGCTGTGCTGCACGCCGTCGGGGTGCTCACGGTAATAAAAAAGCGGCTCCGGAACCACCTCCAGCCGCAAGCCCGCCAGTGCCGCTTTGGCGAAAAACTCCATATCCTCCAGCCCTACGCCGTATTCCTCCGTAAAGCCTTTCAGCGTTTCAAATGCGGGGCGACGCACCAGCGCATTGGCATCGCCGAAGCCGTTTTCATAGATGCCGGCAGAAACACATCCACCGAGCGGCACAAAAAGCGCGTGCCTGCCGGAGCCGAGATCAGACACTTGTGGGTGCGCACTATCAGCACTGTGACCCGGCATATATTCCGCCACGCAGGTGAGAATATCCGCTCCGGTATGCCGCGCCACGCGCACCAGCGTTTCAATCTCCTGCGGCAACGCGATATTGTCATCATCCATGAACAGGATATATTCGCCCTTCGCTTCCCGCGCTCCGGTATTGCGCGCAGCACCGACATAGCGATTTTCCTGGCGAATAATCCGCCAGCCTTTCGCGGCACTTTCGCGCTCCAGCGTTTCCAGGGCGAGCATCGCTTCTGGCTTGTCGCTGCCGTCATCCACCACGATCACCTCGAAATGCCGATAGGTCTGCCGCTCCAGGGAATGGAGCGCGCGCTTCAGCAGTTCAGGCCGGTTATGGTGCG
>JAHFPR010000099.1:4416-6320 GCA_023269645.1 Alphaproteobacteria bacterium
GACGGAAATAAACGGGTCGCCTTCGCCCCCCGGCGTTTCCGCAGGCGGAGCAGCCCATATCTGCGGCATGAGTGTTGCATGGAATTGCAGCCATGCCATGCGTGTCTGCTGTGGAGAATGGGCGGGGGCGGCAGGGCGAACACCGCCGAAAATGCATTCGCCGAGGTGATGCGCCAGCCGATCCGCGCGGGGAAGAAATAGCACACGCTCACGGTCTTCCTCTGCCACCAGTTCCGCCGTTCCGCCGTGGCTGCTGGCGAGGAACGGGATGCGCCCGTTCAGGCATTCCAGCACGGCGTAGGGCGAGTTTTCCACCCGCGAGGCGATCACCGCAAGCCGTCCTGTGCCCCGCAGATAGGCCTGCGCCTCGCGCGTGTCGAGCGTGTCGAGCACCTGCCAGCGGCAGGCCGGACGCTCGCGCAGGTGCTCGGCAATATATTCACGCGCGGCGCGGTTGGCAATTTTCCCTTCCTTGCCGAGGAAGGTCACGGTGAGGTTATGCAGCGCAGCATCCGGCAGGCGCAGCAGGGCAGCGCAGAAAATATCCAGCCCCTTGCGCCATTCAAGCCTGCCGAAAAACACCAGTTCCTTCACCGGCGTGTTCACCGGCATCGCGCTGAACACGCCAACCCCCTCCTCCTCCGGTGCAACATTCTGGAGAATGAGCGGCTCAACGCCCGGCTTCCACCCGCGCGATTTCGTCCACTCCACCATATAGCGGCTGGGGCTTATTACGCAATCCGCCAGCGCGATGCTCTGAAGCTCCATGAAATCCGCCTCCAGCAATTCAAACTGGTGCACCGGCGCAGCGTTATGCAGTGCGTGCCACAGCACCTGGGCATGGAGCTGCACACACATCACCGTGGTGTGAAAAGCAAGCCCCTGATGCTTGGCGAGCAGGGCGTAATAGCCCAGCCCGTACCAGTCGTGGAAATGCACGGCATCGAACGGGTGCTTCTTCAGCCAGAGATACACGGAATAGGCATCGCGCACCACGCGGCTGTTGCGAAAATGCAGATTCTCATATGCGGGCAGCGGCACGAGGGTTACCCCCCATTTACGGTATTCCTCCACCCAGTGCTCCAGCGATGCGGATTCCGTATATTCCGGCAGAGTATAGAGGACAGTCACCTCATGCTTCGCCCCCGCGAGCAGCAGTGCGAGGTGATGGAACGCCGTCCCAATGCCGCCGTTTTTCACCGGGCCAACAATATCCCGCGTCACCAGGCAGATACGTTTTCCGGTCATGTTACGTCCCCGTCCGCATATCCGTTTTTTCTTTTTTTCCAAGATGGCGCGCCACGCATTTCACCCGCCGCAGCGGCGAAGTCACACGCCAGGAGGTCGAGCCTTGCATCAACTCCAGATGTTTCCGGAACGTCTGAATATCCTCCGCCTGCTTCGCGTTGATCTCCCGCAGGCGGTCTATCTCCTCCTGCAGCGGCACGTTGATGGCCGAAAAATCGCGCCACACGCTGTCGAGCACGGCGGTGTCCACTTCGCCGCTGCCCCTGCAGCCATCCTTCAGTGCCTGGAACGTGCGCTGCATCCACGGCGAAAGTACGCCGAACGCGGCCTGCATTTCCGCTGCCTCCTGATGCTTCAGCTCAGGCCGGATGAACTCCGCCACCCGCGCTTCCGCCGCCTCATAGCTGCGCGGCCAGACGCATCCGGTACGCTTCGCCACGTGCCGGAGCGCGGTTTTCCAATCGGCAAGCACATCAGGATAATGCACAAAAGCACGGGGAAGGCCGCGCGTATTTCGCTCCGCCTCCAAATTATATTTCAGCCACAGCAGCAGCGCGCGCTCGCGGGTGATGCCGTTCCGCTGCTCAAGCGAGGCCGCCACTTCCACCGGGTTGCGAAGCACGATCACCCACACCGGATTACCCCCCAGCCGCGCC
>JAHFPR010000099.1:6330-7430 GCA_023269645.1 Alphaproteobacteria bacterium
GAACGGAACCAACCGGGCGATGCGCGGATCCTTCACCCCCCAGCACGGAACCTTCCCGAAATCGCGCCGCAGAATGCCCCACGCCCATTCCTGAAAACGCTGCGTCGCGGGGGATTCCAGATACTCTTCCGGCAGGTCAGCGAGGCTTAAGTGCCCGGAAGCGAAATGCTCCAGCATGGCCTCGTTGATCTCCACCAAATGCTCGTGCTCCCAGAACCCGGTTTCGTTATTGCGCGGCAGCGGCGGCACAAGATGCCCGCCGATCTCCATGCCCAGCAGGTTGATGATCCGCATCAGCATGGAAGTGCCACTGCGGTGCATCCCGGTCACCATCACCACCTGCGTTCCTTCCGCGATGTCCCAGTCCGGCCTCGCCATCTTCGTCCTCATGATTCAGGCCGCTACCATAAAACGCGCCGCGCACGGAAACAAGCGGGGAGTTCACACAAGGATGTCTTCCGCGAAAAAACCTTGCATCCTGCGGCCAAAGTGCGTATAGAAGGCAACCTTCTTTCGTCCGAAGCGCATTTTTCTGGTTCGAAATTCATTTCTCCGGTTCTCGGGGCCGTTAGCTCAGTTGGTAGAGCGGTTGACTCTTAATCAATAGGTCGTAGGTTCGAAACCTACACGGCCCACCATTCTTTTCAAGGGCTTAGTCGCCTTTCCGCTGATCCCGGAAAATCACGAACACCGCATAAGCACCGCGCCGGTGCTTCGTTATGAAAAGGCGCGGAAAATCGAGCACCGTTTTCCCGTGTTAGAGCCCATGTATATCCCCGCCCGGTCACCATTTTTTCTGACGGCCACCGGCCGCAAATCGGTCATAAGTGTCTTTAGGATCGTTTTCATCCCGGTGAAAAACCGGTGCGCTGTCGGGATAGAGAAGCAGCGTAATTGACGCGGGTCTATTCTCATAAAACATCGTCATTTCTTCTACCGGCTCATTGCCCGGCCATCCACCGAACTTGTCGAAGAAACAGGACGAATCAGACTATCATCTACAAGATTGGTGGGCGTAATCACCTCTCCATAAAGGAATAAGTTGGTAATGTCTTTCGCTGCAGGATTTGTCATAGTTCCCTCCGTTGGTTAAGAAAATT
>JAHFPR010000008.1 GCA_023269645.1 Alphaproteobacteria bacterium
AGCAGGGGGCATTCAAAATCACCGATCTTCATAAGCCTTTTATTGATACCCTCACCAAACTTGATCCCGAAACCGGCGAAACCTGGCGGCGCGTGCCGGACGTGTTCGATTGCTGGTTTGAGTCCGGCTCCATGCCGTTCGCGCAGGTGCATTATCCGTTTGAAAACCGGGAGTGGTTCGATACGCACTTCCCGGCGGATTTCATCGTGGAATATGTCGGGCAGACGCGGGGCTGGTTTTACACGCTTATGGTGTTAGGAACCGCGTTGTTCGATAAACCACCTTTCAAAAACTGCATCTGCCACGGAATTATCCTGGATGCGGAGGGCAAAAAACTCTCCAAGAAACTCCGGAATTATCCTGATCCATTCGAGGTGTTCGACCAGTATGGCGCGGATGCGATGCGCTGGCGCATGATCAAAGAGCCGGTGATGCATGGCGGGAATCTTTTAATCCGGAAAGACGGGAACGACATCCGCGATGTGGTGCGGCTTTCCATCAAGCCGATCTGGAATGCGTACCATTTTTTCTGCCTCTATGCGAATGCGGACGGAGTGAGGGCGAAGGACGTGCTTGAGGGAGCAGAAAAAGGAGTTGCCCAGGACGATGCATCCTGGGCACTGACCATGATGGATAGGTATATCCTCTTCAAGCTGAAAGTGGCTGTGCAGACTATTGAAACCGCATTGGATAGTTTCCTGACACCAGATGCCTGCAAGGCGGTGGATGATTTCTTCGAGGCGCTGACGAACTGGTATATCCGCAGGAGTAGGCATAGGTTCTGGGGCAGTGAAGTCCCCGCACTGAATAAGCAGGCGGCCTACGATACGCTCTACACGGTGCTGGTGACGATGGCCAAGGCCGCCGCGCCCTTGCTCCCGCTCACGATGGAGGAGATTTATACGGGGCTGACTGACGGGAAAGAATCCGTGCACCTGCAGGACTGGCCGGATGTTTCAGAATTGGAGGATGGGGCGTGGCTTACCGATGACATGGACCGCATACGAGATATCTGCACCGCTGGATTGGCTGTACGGGAGAAAGCGAATATCAGGGTAAGGCAGCCGCTGGCGACGCTATGGGTATATGGTGGGGGAGTGCTGTGGACAAATAATGAAATGCTCCTTGACACGGTGAAGGACGAATTGAACGTGAAGTTCATAAAATTTTCTTCCGACGTGGGAAACGTAGCTACTCACAAACTCACCATCAACTTCCCCGTGCTCGGCAAGCGGCTGCCGGAAAAAATGAAGCAGATCATTCCGGCATCCAAGAAGGGCGAGTGGAAGCAGCTTCCCGACGGGAAGGTCGAAATCTGCGGCGAAGTGTTGACCTCGGAAGAGGCTACGCTTTCGCTCGAACCCAAACCGGAATATAAAGACTGCGCCCAAGCACTCCCCTCCAACGACGCGCTGGTGGTGCTTGACCTGAACATCACGCCGGAGTTGCGCGCTGAGGGCATCGCGCGGGATGTGGTGCGGCTGATCCAGCAGGCGCGGAAGGATGCGGATTTCAACATCACCGACCGCATCGCGCTGCGCGTGGATGCGCCGGAGGAGGTGCGGCAGGCCATCGCCGCGCATCAGGATTACGTGCGGGAGCAGACGCTGGCCTCCTCGCTGACCTTTGAATCCACGCAGGGCGCGCCGCATATCGCCGAAGGCGAAGTGGAGGGCGGGAAGGTTACACTTGGATTAAAAAAGGCGGCCTGAGAATGGCCGATCCCTGTTACATCTTCATCGGCGGATTGCACCGGAGCGGGACGACGCTGCTGGCGAACATTCTGGCGGAGCATCCGGAGGCGACGGGTTTCCGCAACACCGGCGCGCCGGAGGATGAGGGGCAGCATCTGCAATCCGTCTATCCGCCCGCGAAGGAATTTGGCGGCGCGGGGCGATTTTGCTTCGACGCCTGCAGTTTTCTGGATGAAACTTCGCCGCTGGTCACAGAGGAAAACCGCGCGAAACTGACGGCGGAATGGGGGCGGCATTGGGATGCATCCAAACGCTGGCGCATCGAGAAATCCCCGCCGAATCTGGTGCGCGGACGGTTCCTGCAGGCGATGTTTCCCGGCTGCCATCTGGTGTTTATCGTGCGGCATCCGGCGGCGGTCGCCCTCGCCACGCATAAATGGGGGGAAATCCCCATCCCGGATCTGCTGGGACACTGGGCGGCAGGGCACAGGCGGATGCTGGCGGATCTGCCGCATCTGCAAAACATCACGCTGCTGCGTTATGAAGAGGTAATCGCCGATCCGGAGGGCGCAATTGCGAAGCTCTCCGTGCGGCTTGGTCTTGCGCCGTTCCGGTTTACGCAGCAGGTGCAGAAGGATTCCAACGCGCGCTATTTTGCTCAATGGGAGGCATGGCGGGCAGAGCAGGGAGGAAAAGCGCACGAGCAGGAACTGGAAACATTCCTGCGGCAGTTCGGCTATTCCCTTTCGGTTCCATATGTTGTAGAAAGGCTCCAGGTTCCGGCAAGGAGAACACCGAAACCTGAAACCCGAAACCTGAACATATGAGCACCTCCGTTCACCTTCAGCCATTTCCCGATCTCTCCGCCCTGCCGGAGGAAGCGCAGCTTGTCGCGCAGATGGATCGGGTGCGGGATATTTGCACGGCGGCACTCGGTGTGCGTGAGAAGGAGAATATGCGTGTGCGGCAGCCGCTGGCGAAGCTCGGCGTGTATGGTGAGGGCGTGGCCGCGCTTGCCGCATTTGCGGATATTATCCGTGATGAACTCAACGTGAAGGAAGTGGTTTTTTCCGAGGCACTGAAGGATGTTGCCAACCCGCAGTTGAAAATCCATTTCCCAGTCGTGGGCAAGCGGCTCGGCGGAAAAATGAAGGAGGTTGCGGCGGCGGCCAAAGCGGGCGACTGGGTGATGTTGCCGGGCGGGCGGGCGCAGGCCGGGGATGAGCCTCTGGAGCCGGGCGAGTTTGAAATCACGTTGCAACCCAGGCCGGGCATCATCGGCGCGCAGGCTCTCTCCAGCAATGACGCTCTGGTTGTGGTTGATCTTGCCATTACTCTCGCTTTACGTGCCGAAGGCATCGCGCGCGACGTGGTGCGGCTGATCCAGCAGGCGCGGAAAGATGCCGACCTCGCCATCACCGACCGCATCACGCTCCATCTGGAAGTGCCGGAGGAGGTACAACAGGCGGTAGAATCAAACCGGAAATATGTTCAGGAACAGACGCTTACCGCATCGCTCGCCTTTGCCCCGGCAACGGGTATGCAGCACAAGGCCGAGGGCGAAACTGAAGGCGGAAAAGTGCTCATCGGACTGGCCGGGGTCTAGCCCATGTCCGCTGCTCCCGCACCTGCCTCCCTGAATCCCCTTCTGGCTGTCCGCAGCCTTGTGCGCCATCGTGCGCTGCTCCTCCGGTTCGTGCGGCGTGAGGTGACGGAACGCTATCGCGGCTCCATGCTCGGTGTGCTGTGGTCGCTCGCCACGCCCATCCTGATGCTCGGTGTGTATGGCCTTGTGTTCGGCGTGGTGTTCCAGGCGCGCTGGAATACGGGAGATGCCGCCGCGCCTGCTCCCCACGGAGAATTTGCCGTGATGCTGTTCTCCGGCCTCATTCTCCATGCGTTTCTGGTGGAGTGCCTTACCCGCGCGCCGGGAGTGATTCTTGAACAGCGCAACCTGGTGAAGAAAGTTGTGTTCCCGCTGGAGCTTCTCCCCGCTACGGTGGTCGGCGCGGCACTGTTTCAGCTTTTCATCAGCCTCGGTGTGCTGCTGCTTGCCGCGCTTGCCGTGTATCATCGCCTGCCGGTTACGGCACTCTGGCTCCCCGCGTTGCTGCTGCCGTTCGTGATGCTCGCCACGGGATGCGCGTGGGCACTGGCCGCGCTCGGCGTGTACCTCCGCGATACCGGGCACGTGATGGGCATCACCGCATCGCTGCTGCTTTTCCTCAGCACCGTGTTTTATCCGGCCAGCCGCCTTCCCGCGCCGCTGGATGCGCTTATCTACCTCAATCCCCTCTCTTTTATGGTGGATCAGCTTCGCGCCGTGATCGTGACGGGGGCTGCGCCGGATAGCGTCGGCCTGCTTCTTTATACAGCGGTGGCGACGGTGCTATGGGCGGGCGGTTTCGCCCTGTTCCAGAAAGCGCGGCGCGGCTTCGCGGATGTGGTGTGATCGGGGTTCGCCCTGCCCCTGAATCCTGAATTCCCCCATCTCCAAAATGTGGCTTTTCTGCAACAGAAGGTGGATTCTCAACAGGAGATACCACAATTCTTGGCAGTTCTGCTTTAATAGGGGTTGCAATCTTCCTTCAGGGATGGTTTCTATTTCCGGTAATCATACTCGCGGGCAGCAAGAACAGGCCGTAGGGTTAGGGGATTATGCGGGCTGCTGCCTGCAGCATAGTTTGTAATCTAGTAATTTTTTTAACTTAAAGGGGTTTATTTTATGGCAACGTTCGAATTTTCTCAGGTAGTCGGCACTTCCTTCGCATTCACCCCCGGTGCTTCGGGCGACGTGCTGGATTTTGATCTGGTCGGCAGTTCAATCGTAACACCGAAAGATGTTACGGTCACCGTTTCCGGCACAACCGTAACGCTCACCACGGCACTTGGCGTTGTAACGCTGACAGGCGTAACGACCGCGAGCCTGGTTGCGGCCAACTTCACGTTTGAGGGTGGCGCGGTAAGCGGCAGTCTGCTCATCGGCGGAACCACGCCGACGGCGACATCGGGCGGGGATCACCTGATCGGTATTGATACCGGTTCGGGCAACGTGCTGGATGCTTCTTCGGGTAACGACCTCGTAACGGGCGGCGCGGTGGCGGATACCATCACGGTGGACCCGCTTGCTGGCGAAACCGCGACGGTTTCCGGCGGTGCGGGCAATGATACCATCAACGTCACAGGTGCTACGGCGACCTCCCACGTTTCCGTTGACGGCGGCGCGGGCGATGACAACATCCACGGTACGGATGGTTCCGATACCCAGCTCGGCGGCGCAGGCGATGACACGATCGACGGCGACGGCGGCAGCGATTCCATCAATGGCAATACAGGCGACGACACCATCACCGCACAGGCTGCGGCGACGGAAACCGCGACGGTTCGCGGTGGACAGGGCGACGACACCATCAGCCAGACGGGTGCGGGTTCGGGCGACATTAACGGCAACCTCGGCGATGATACCATCACCGGTGGTACGGGCGTAGATACCATTCACGGCGGCCAGGGTGATGATATTCTCACCGGCAGCGGTGGTGCGGATTCCCTGCTCGGCGAGCTTGGCGATGATTCCATCACCGGCGGCGCGGCTGCAGATACCATTCTCGGTGGCGCAGGCCGCGACACGCTCATTGGTGCTGCGGGCAACGATACCATCCAGGGTGGCGCGGATCGTGATACGATCACGGCGACTCCGGGTTCGGGCGAAGTTGTCACCATCAAAGGCGGTGCGGATAACGACAGCATCAACATTTCCGGTGCCACGGGCAGCGGCAAGGGCGACATCAATGGCAACCTCGGCGATGATACCATCACCGGCGGTGCGGGTGCGGATCTGATCCACGGCGGCCAGGATGATGATTCTATCATCGGCGGCGGCGGTGCGGATACGCTGGCAGGCGACAATGGCAACGATGCCATTACCGGTGGTGCTGGCAATGACAGCATCACGGGCGGCGACGGTGCGGATACGGTTGCTTCCGGCGGCGGTCAGGATACCATTGATACCGGTTCAGGTAACGACACGGTCACGGGTGTCAGCGGCGCAAGCTCTGTAGTCACGACCGGCGACGGCGACGATTCCATTACCACCAGCAACGCGACGACCAATATTGACGCAGGTGCGGGTGCGGATACGGTACTTATCGGCGGTGCGACGGTGGCGGCTACGGATACGCTGGTTGGCGGTCTGGGTGCGGACATCCTCAACATCACGGGCGGTAGCGATGTTACCGCAGCCGAAGCTGCCAACATCAGCGGCTTTGAAACCTTCCAGCTGGATGGCACTGTCACTGGTTTCGTGCTCACGGCGGGCATGGTAAGCTCGGCTGCGAGCCAGATCACCATCACGGGTGGTGCGACCATCGGTGGCGGCACGGGTCTGGATGTTTCCGCTGCGGGTACCACGGGTGTAATCATTAAAACCGCTTCCTCCGTCACGCTGGCTGCAGTTGCAGGCCAGGTAGTAACGGTTGACGACAGCGTCCTGGGGACGGTTGTCGGTAGCTCCGGCGCGGATACGATCAATGGCGGCGCGCTTGCCGACACGATCACCACGGGTACGGGCGCGAATGTGGTCAACGGCCTTGCAGGTGCGGACACCATCACGGGTGGCGCGAATGCCGATACGATTAACGGCGGCACGGATGCGGATAGCATCGTTGGTGCGGCTGGCAATGACAGCATTGTTGCTGGTACCGGCACGGATACCATCCAGGCGGGCGCAGGTTCGGATACCATCGTGCTCGGCGGCGGTGCTGAAATTGATCGCCTCTACACGGTGCTGGATACGGAAGGTGATACCGGGGCAACCCAGGACATCTCCGCTGCGGATGTTATCACCGGCTTCGTCGCTGGTGTCGCTGGCGATATTCTTGATGTGGATAATGCGGCGCACAGCTTGGTTGCTTCGGGCGACGGCAGCGTTGCAGCAGCTACGGCGGTTGCCCTGGCAGCCGATACCATTGACGGTACGGCGGCAGGCGGCGGTGGCTTCCTCTCCGAAGCACTGGGAACCACGGCACTCAACGCAGCGGGCTTCAGCGGCGTGGCCGTCTACGAAGCGACCGATGCGGTGGCAAGCAGCGACTTCACGACGCAGGGTGGCATCAACTCCGCAGTAGCGGCGATTGTAGCCGGGTTTGCGGGCGATACGACGGTTGCTACCAGCACCATGATCATAGTGGTGTACGATTCGCAGGCGACGGCGAACGCGGCGGTCTTCTACTACTATGAAGGTGCTACGAACGCAGGCATCACGGCGGCGAGCGAATTGCTGCTAGTTGGTGTACTGGATGGCGTTGGCCTCGGCGCGCTGACCCACGACAACTTCGCTTAAATCGCGGAATTATCTGCTCCCTTCTCCTTTCTTCCCTTGCGGAAGGGGAGGAGGGAGAAAGAAAGAGGGCGGTCTTCGGATCGCCCTTTTTTGTTCACTCTATACGTCATCCCCGCAAAAGCGGGGACATCCATATCTACCTGCTCATCTGTTGCAAAAGAGATTCCTGCCAGTTCTTTCTGGCACAGGCTGGCAGGAATGACGGGTTCCTATGGTGTTTTTGTAAATACTTAAATCAAAAACGCTCTAACCACCGCCGCGATGGCGACAAACCAAATGACACATACGGGGTGTTGTGCTATGCTCCGTGCATCAGCGGAGGAATTTCATGGCCGAAGGCGAAGCATCCACAGTGCAGGTTTCCGGGGAGCAGCCCGCTCCTGTTTCGGCGGGCGAGGTCACGCCCAGCCTTGATGGGTTCGGGGATATTCAGGTGGAAATCTCGGCGGTGCTCGGCACGACGCAGCTTCCCATCGAGCAATTCCTCAAGCTGGGGCGCGGTGCCATCGTGGAACTGGAGCAGCATAAAGATGCCAACATCGCCATTCTCGTCAACGGCTTCCATTTCGCGCGCGGCGAAGTGCGTGTGCTGGGTGATAAGGTGGGCTTCGCCATTCTGGAGCTTATTGATCACTCGAAGGATCTGGAGTGAGGTTTCAGCCCTGCGGTATTTTTCGTAATTATCCCCTTGAAGCAAGACCCCGTCATTCCCCGACTTTTTGCGTAAGCAAAAAGTATAGGGGAATCCAGGCCTGCTGCAAGAATAGATCGCCCTATAATTGCTTCGCAATTCGGGCGATGACAGCCTTACGTGCTTCAAAGGGATAGTTGCCGTATTTTTTACTGAAACCTGTTCCTGGAACCTGTTTACTCACTGCATATCACCACAAACGCCAGTGCCGTATCGCCCTCATCACTTAGGGAAAGATGCACCGTGGCGGGCTTTCCCCCCGCAAGCGCGGAAAGCGTTTCCGCCGCCGCGCCGGTGAGGATGGCTACGGGTTTTCCTGTCGCATCGTTGGTGATGCTGATTTCCGTGAAGGCCGCCCGCGCGCCGATGCCTGTTCCCAGTGCCTTGGCGACGGCCTCCTTCGCCGCGAACCGTTTGGCGAGATAGCGTATTTCCGCTGCATCAGACTTCGTGCGAAACTGCGCGATTTCCGCTGTGCTGCATACCCGCGCGAGGAACCGCTCGCCCGTATCGCGGTAAAGCTCTGCGATGCGCGCGATGCTGACGATGTCTGTGCCGATTCCGAGGATCATTAAGATGGATGATAGATGTTTTTCCATCATCTATCATCCATAATCTATCATCTTTTTGCCGCATCCATCCGCGCCCGTATTTCCCGCACCGTCGCGCCGAGGCCGATGAATACCGCTTCGCCGATGAGGAAATGCCCGATATTGAGTTCGCGCATCTGGGGGATGGCGGCCACTGCACCGACATTTTCAAAGTTCAGTCCGTGCCCCGCATGGCATTCGAGGCCGAGTTTTGCGGTGAGGGAAGCCGCCTCAACCAATCGGTTAAGTTCGGGAAAACCCTCTCCCGTGTGCGGGAGAGGGCAGGGTGAGGGCATCGCTCCACCAGCAATGCCCTCACCGGAGATCCGGCCAGCAAGTTGGCTCGGATTTCCTCCTCCCCCGCACACGGGAGAGGAGATATTATGGCAATAGCTTCCCGTATGCAGCTCCACCACCGGCGCGCCCGCTGCCACTGCCGCTTCCAGTTGGCGCGGATCGGGATCAATGAACAGGGAAACGCGGATGCCCGCATTGCTGAGTTTTTGAATGTACGGCTTCAGGGTGAGAAGATTCCCAGCGACGTCCAGGCCCCCCTCGGTGGTGAGCTCCATGCGCTTTTCCGGCACCAGGCATACGGCATGGGGCTTCGTTTTCAGGGCAATGGCGAGCATCTCCTCAGTGGCCGCCATTTCGAGATTGAGCGGGGCATCCACCTCCGCCATCAGGCGCGCGATATCCTCGTCGCGGATATGCCGCCGATCCTCGCGCAGATGCGCCGTGATGCCGTCCGCCCCCGCCGCGATGGCCTCCTGCGCCGCACGGACAGGATCAGGATGGAACCCGCCCCGCGCATTCCGCAGCGTGGCCACGTGGTCGATGTTGAGGCCGAGGCGCAAGCGAGAGTTCGGAGTTCGGAGTTCGGAGTTCAGTACCATTATATTTCCATTAGTATTTTTACCGTCATTCCCGCGAAGGCGGGAATCCATGTCGCCGCATCGCGGCGAAGCTACTCTGTGTACCGATTACCCCGTCCAATATTACATGACGCGCAAAGTGATCGGAGATTCTCTTCCACTGTTCTTCCGCCTTTTGACCAGGGGAGTATATGGTCAACATGGAGTTCGCAGCCCAAATGGGTTGCAGGCGATGCGCCGCATAATACGCAACGAAAATTGTCGCGGTGAAGAATTTTGAAACGAAGGCCGATGGAAAGACTGCGTTTCTCTTTTATAATTTCTTTTGGTTTGGTAATGTGTGGTGAAATTACTTCTGGTACAGGTTGCTCGCCTACGCTTGCTGTTGTAGATAGATTACTATCGGAATTGGCATATTTGACGAATGCACTCAGGGCGCTTCTCCATTTACCCCATTTCTTTTCGTAAGCCGTTGCCTTAATGGTAGATGGTGGCTTATTCATTTCGCCGTAAATAGGTTGTCTACCGTAATGAGTCCAAACTTGTAATAAATTTTCTCGGTATTCGTCATCGGTGTATCTTTTTCCTTTATTAGGAACTTCTAGTCCTGCTTGTTTCATGGCTTTATTCCAAGAACCAAGCCTCCTAGCAATTGTTATTGCACACACTCTTCCGTACAGATTAAATGTTTCCGTTGTAAGCGGTTGACCCTCAAACATGGCCGCCACTCGATGCAATTCTGCAATAAGTTCATCATCAGTAAATCGTTGAGCAGTCAATTTTTGAGTGCCAATACCCGCTTGCTTGAGAGCTTTTCTTGACCATCGATTTTCAAGACCCGCACGTTCAAGAGCATTTTTCCACCCGCCAAAACGCTTGCTAATTGTACTGAATGATGCCTTGGAATGTTTATCAAATTCCTGTCTTGTAATCCGTTCGGTGCTGATTAAATTGGCAACACGCTGCATTTCACGGATGAGTTCTTCATCCGAGTAATCCGTCAGCCGGTTCAGTTCAAATTTTATTTCTTTGTTCATAGCGTTCTTTTGCCGCTTCGCGGCAACATGGGTTCCCGCCTTCGCGGGAATGACGGAGTTTTACTGAACTCCGAACTCCGACCACTCCCTAATACCTATCCACATCCTGCACAATCGAGCGCGTGCGCAGCATGGCCATGATGGATTTGAGGTGTTCGATGTCTTTCACGTCCACGTCCACCACCATTTCGTAGAAATCCGGCGCGCGGTTGGTGATGCGGATGTTGGTGATGTTGCTTTCGGCGTGGGCGATGGTGTTGGCGAGGTCGGCCAGCGCGCCCGTCTGGTTGGAAAGCACGACGTGGATGCGCCCGCTGAACATTTCCTCGCCGGTATCCTTCTGCCAGCTCACATCCACCCAGCGTTCGGGGGAATCCACGAAATTCTCCAGTTCCTTGCAATCCGCCGCGTGGAGCGTCACCCCCTTGCCGGTGTTCACGATGCCGACGATTTTCTCGCCGGGCAGCGGGTGGCAGCAGCCCGCGAAATGGATCGCCATGCCGGGGATGAGGCCGGTGACGGGCAGTGCCATTCCCCCGCCCTCCGCCTTTTTTTCCTTGTGTCCCAGCCCGAAGCGCGAGAGCAGCGAGGATTTGCGCGGCTTGAATTTCTCCGGGAACAGCGCCTTCACCACCTCCTGACGCTGCTGCACCCCCTCGCCGATGGCGGCGTATAAATCCTCCAGCTTTTCCTTGCGGAACTCCGGCAGCAGGGGTTTGAGCTTTTCCTCGTGCAATTCTTCCTCGATGCCCAGCACCGCCTGCTCCAGCATGGATTTTCCGAGGCGCACATATTCGCCGCGCTGCTGCAGGCGCAGGATGCGCCGGATTTCCGCTTTCGCGCGCCCCGTCACCACGAAATGCTCCCACGAGGGCGCGGGCTGCTGCGATTTGGAGGTGAGAATCTCCACCTGGTCGCCGTTTTTAAGCTGGGTGCGTAGCGGCATGATGCGGCTGTTGATTTTTGCGCCCACGGTCGAACGCCCCACTTCCGTATGCACCGCGAAGGCGAAATCCACCGGGGTCGCGCCGCGCGGCAGGGCGATCAAATCGCCCTTGGGGGTGAAGCAGAACACCTGATCCTGATACATTTCCAGCCGCGTGTTCTCCATGAACTCTTCGGGGCGGGCGGTGTTCTCGATGATGTTGAGCAGTTCGCGCACCCATTTGAACTGCTTGCCGTCCGTGCTGTAATCACGGTCCTGCTTATAGCTCCAGTGCGCCGCCACGCCCATCTCCGCTATTTCGTGCATTTCCCTGGTGCGTATCTGGATTTCAACGCGCTGGTTTTCCGGCCCCATCACCACGGTGTGGATGGACTGGTAGCCGTTGCTTTTGGGGGTGCTGATGTAATCCTTGAATTTGCCGGGAACGGTATGGTACACGGCGTGGATCGCGCCCAGCACACGGTAGCAATCCTGCACGTTGTTCACCAGGATGCGGAAGGCGGTGATGTCCGAGAGCATCTCGAAGCTGATGTTTTTGCGCTGCATTTTGCGCCAGATGGCGTAGGGGCGTTTTTCGCGGCCTTTGACTTCCGCCGGGATGCCCTCCGCGTCCAGCAGTTCCTTCAGCTCCACGGTGGTGCGGGTGATGCGGTCTGTGCCCGATTCCCGCAGGTATTCCATGCGGCTGGTGACGGAGGCGTGCCCCTCCGGAACCAGCTCGCGGAAGGCAATATCCTCCAGCTCGTCCTTCACGCGCTGCATACCGATGCGCTCGGCCAGTGCCGCGTAAATATCCAGCGTTTCGCGCGCGATGCGCTGGCGTTTGGGCGGCTTTTTGATGAAATGCAGTGTGCGCATATTGTGGAGGCGATCCGCCAGTTTCACCAGCAGCACACGGATGTCC
Organism: Alphaproteobacteria bacterium; assembly: GCA_023269645.1. Classification (GTDB taxonomy): domain Bacteria; phylum Pseudomonadota; class Alphaproteobacteria; order Rickettsiales; family UBA8987; genus JAHFPR01. The sequence goes on from JAHFPR010000008.1 coordinate 12,076, forward strand.
TCCGAAATCGCCAGCAGCAGCTTGCGGAAATTCTCGGCCTGGTGCTCGTCGTAGCTCTGGCTTTCCAGGCGGGTCAGCTTGGTGACACCGTCCACCAGCCGGGCGATGTCCTCGCCGAAGCTGCGCTTGATGTCCTCCAGCGTGGCGGTGGTATCCTCCACCGTATCGTGCAGGAGGGCGGTGATGATGGTGCTGGTATCGAGTTTGAACTCTGTCAGGATTTCCGCCACTTCCAGCGGGTGGTGGAAATAGGCATCTCCGGAATGGCGACGCTGGTCGCCGTGGTGCTGCACGGCGAATTCCATCGCGCGCTCTACCGCGTCGCGGTCGCATTTCGGATCGTAGGCGGAGAGTTTCTCAAGGAGCGGGGCGACCAGCTTCTTCGGATCAGCCGGGGGCAAGGTTGCTTCTGATACCGTGCCTGTCATAATCAAGTGTCCAGAGTTCGGAGTTCGGAGTTCGGTTAAAAGTATAGCACACTGAACTCCGAACTCTGAACTCTAAACGCTTCTAGTCATCAACATCCAGGTTGTCTTCCTCGAAGGACATACCTTCCAGTGCCTTTTCGGCATCCTGCTTCACGCGGATGCCTTCCTCGGCATCGCTTTCCGCGTCAAGCTCGGCATCGGCCAGAAGCTCGGCGGCGAATTCCTCGACCTCCTCTTCCATCGCGGGTTCTTCGCCCGGCTCCGCTTCGCTGTCGTTGATGTCCATTCCGGCGGCGGCTTCATCTTCGGAAAACAGCAATTCCTGCGGCATTGAGGATACCGGGGCGAGGTGCGGCACAACTTCCTCCATCTCGCGGCGTTTCTGGTAGAACTTCACCAGATCATCCCGGAGTTGTGAAACCTTGATGGTGTCTTCTGCGATTTCACGGAGCGAAATCACCGTATCTTTCTCGCCCTTGCGCTCAATAGTAATGGGCGACCCGGAGGCAATATCCTTCGCACGCTGCGCGGCCAAGGCCACCAGCTCGAAGCGGTCATCCACTTTTATTACGCAATCTTCAATGGTTACACGTGCCATAGCTCTCTCTCCTGGGGGTAAGGGGCACAGTGTTTAGCATAAATGCGGAATAATGCAAGGGATTCTTGAAAAACCGCCAGCGAACCCTATACTGCACCGGGTTTTTACACGGAGCGCGTTCATGCAGCAATGGTTTCTCGATCTTATCCAGACACTCGGCTATCCGGGGATATTCCTGGCCACGCTGGTGGAAAATACGGTGCTGCCCGTGCCTTCGGAGCTGACACTCGTGCCCGCCGCAATGCTTGCCGCGCAAGGGCAGATGAGCTATGCCGGGGTGCTTTTCAGTGCGGTGGCGGGGATTGTCGCGGGGTCGCTGGTCAACTACTGGGTGGCAGTGAGGTTCGGGCGCGGATTGCTGATGCGTTACGGACGCTACATCCTGTTCAAGCCTTCGTGGCTGGCGAAAACGGAACGCTTTTTTGTGCGGTACGGAGCGGTTTCCATGCTTCTTGGCCGGCTGATACCGGGGTTTCGGCATTACCTTTCGTTCGTCGCGGGGCTTGGCCGCATGAAGCTGAAAACTTTTGTCCTCTGCACCGCGCTCGGTGGAACGATCTGGGTGGTTGCCGTGCTTGAAATCGCTATTCTGGCGCAGAAGGCGGAGGCGCAGATGGGCTTTGGCAGCCTCAAATTCATTCTGGGCGGGCTTGCCCTGCTGTTTCTCGCGGGCTACGTGGCCAGGGAGCGGCTGCTGGGCAGAACATCTGTGGAGGAGGAATCAATCCATGAATCCGACGCATGAAACAGATGTAGTGATTATCGGCGCAGGACCAGCGGGGCTGTTCGCCGTGTTCCAGTGCGGCATGATGAAGCTGCGCTGCCATGTGCTGGATGCGCTGGTCTTCCCCGGCGGGCAGTGCGCGGCACTCTACCCCGAAAAGCCCATCTACGATATTCCCGGCTATCCCAGCATTCTGGCGCAGGATCTGGTGGAAAAGCTGGAGCAACAGGCCGCGCCGTTTTCGCCGGTGTATCATCTGGGGGAACAGGTGGTGAAGGTGGAGTCCGGAGTTCAGAGTTCAGAGTTCGGCAAGGATAATCCTGAACTCCGAACTCCGAACTCTGACCACTTTCTTATCTCCACCTCCGCCGGAACCACCATCGCCTGCAAGGCGATCCTCATCGCGGCGGGGTGCGGAGCGTTCGGGCCGAACAGGCCGCCGCTTTCCGGGCTGGAAGAGTATGAGAAAAGCGGGGCGGTGGCGTATCTGGTGCGCAGGCGCGAGGATTACCGGGGCAGGCGTGTGGTCATCGCGGGCGGGGGCGATTCCGCCGTGGACTGGGCGATTTCGCTCGTGGAAGTGGCCGCGCACGTCTATGTGGTGCATCGCCGCGATAAATTCCGCGCCGCGCCGGAGAGCGAGGAAAAACTCAAGGCACTTGCCGGGGCAGGGAAAATCGAACTGGTGATTCCCTATCAGCTTTCCGGGCTGGAAGGGGCGGGCGGCGCGCTTTCGGCGGTGCTCGTGAAAGACCTGGACGGGAACGAGAAAAAACTCCCGGCGGATACGCTGCTGCCGTTCTACGGGCTGGCGATGGAGCTGGGGCCAATCGCGCAGTGGGGACTCAATCTCCATATGAAACATATCGAGGTAAATCCGGCAACGCTTGAAACGAACATCCCCGGCATCTACGCTATCGGCGACATCGCCACCTATAAAAACAAGCTGAAGCTCATCGCTTGCGGCTTCGCGGAAGCGGCAATGGCCGCGCACGCCATCTATCCGCGCGTACATCCGGATAAGGCCTATCACTTTGAATATTCCACCACCAGCGGAGTGCCGGGAGCTTAGGGTTGTGTGGTGCGCCATAGTGTTACCAAATAATATTCTTACAGAACATTATTTGGTCTACGCTGCCTTCGGCGCGGCAACACAATCAAGCATTCCTCGCCGTAAGCAGTGGGGAATCCAACCCCGGTAACGTCCATTATTTGTGTCAAGAGGAAGGGAGTGTTTGCGCTTACCACCGGACACAAAATAATGGACGTTACCTATTCACCTATTCAGGCCAGAGTATGCCGCCTGACCCCCTCTCCTCAACCCTCCCTCCTCACGTGTCGCGGCGTAGTCCGGGCTTTGCGCGGACATATCCAGAAGGGGGGAGGAGGATTCAAACCGACACACTGCCCATATGTAGCTGTGTATTGCCGCCGGAAAACACCTGTGTTACTATATTCATATGAAACAGGTTCTGCACATCGTGGTGCTGGGGGTGCTGTTCCTTTGCGGCGCGCAGGAGGCCTCCGCGCAAACCTGGCAAAATCGGCTCTATGGCCGGGATTATAACGGGGGCTATCCCGGCGCGAATGGCGGGTATGATAGTTACGTCAACAACGCCCGGCAGAATCCTCCCGTAAGCGAGCCGCCACCATCTTCCGGCCCGGCCTGTGTCAACCACTGCCTCGCGCGCGGGAATATGCCGGAGGTGTGCAACGACCAGTGCGGCATGGTGAAAAGCGACGGCGTATTTTATGACCCCGGCTATGACCCCGGCAAGCAGTATGATCCGCGTGATAGTGGCTACCCGGATCAGGAGGATGTCCGCAAAAATCAGGAGGATGCCCGCGATGGCGGCCCCTCGGATCGGCGGAGGCCAGGCGGCGGGAATCAGCGGGGCGGAACCCCCGGCATGGATTTCGATTGCTTCCGCGACTGCCGCGATACCGGAAACAGCTACGACGATTGCACGGATATGTGTCGGCAGTAGGGATAGTGGCGCGGGTTAATTAATAGAACATTAAGATTTACTCTTCCGCTTTAACGTGCTATATGCTACAATAGAAAGTTAGGGATGTGCTTTCAGGCCGCCCTAAAGGAACTGCACGATGCCGGAATACCAAAAAAGAAAATCCGACACGTACACATGATAAATGAAAGGCGGTGGGGAGATGACAGAATCTCGTCTTAAATATAAACCTAAGTATGAAAAAATTGTGGAGCTGCTTCTTTATCTGGCTCACAAAAGGCCTAATGCTGACAAATACCAGGCCGTAAAATTTCTCTATCTGGCAGATACGGAGCACCTTAATCGGTATGGCAGGCCGATTACTTTTGAAAAATACTGTGCGATGGAATACGGTCCCGTAGCCTCTAATGCGCTCGATTTACTGAACGGTCATGCCGCTGTTTATAAGAAATTCGGTATTTCCGATATTTCTGAATTACCGTTTAAAATAGAAAGTCTGGATAAAAACCGTTATATTAATTCACCAAAACGATCTGTGAATTATGATCTTTTTTCAAAAAGTGACATAGAGGTGTTCGACAAAATACTGAAGGATTATGGACAATCTTCTTTTCCTGATCTCCGCGACATCACCCATGCACATTTTGCTTATAAAAAAGCATGGGGAACACGGGCAAAAGGTTCTGTCCCGATGAGTTATGATGATATGTTAGAAGAAAGCCCTCAAAAAGCTGCTTTCATTGAAGAGATTTCACCCGTTTCCGGTCATATGTAATGCAGACTGGTGAAGTGTATAAATGGGCAACAACACAAGCCCGCAGTCACCAGACAAGAAATAAATATCACATTTTCATATGTGAACACCCCATACACCAGAATGTTTTCCTGTTTATAAATTCCGAAAATCTTTTTAATCAGCATGATTTTGAGATTGTTAAATCTGATTGCCCGTTTCTCCCAAATCCTTCCAGCTTTATCAGTTGTACCAATATTGTGTGCTATGAACACCGTGAGATCATTCATTTAGTCCCCAGTACTTGTGTAGGACAATTAACGGTGGATTGCATGACACGGCTTGCCAGCCACCTGGCAGGAAGTCATACTATGGCAAGCGGAGAAATAAATATCGTTTGTTCCGCACTGAATGCTGTCATTTAAAAATGCATAAACTCAACGTGACTAGTGACGATTCCTTGCATTTCCCCCCGTTTTCCGCTAAAAACTCGCCATGACCGACGAAAACATACGCATCATCAAACGCGGCGCGGCGCGGCACCCGGAGAAGGCGCGCAATCCGGAGATGCCCTCGCCGCCGAAACCGGACTGGATCCGCGTGAAAGTGCCGGTGTCGCCGCAGTATCACGCCACGCACGAACTCATCCGCCGCCATAAGCTCGTCACGGTGTGCGAGGAAGCCGCCTGCCCGAATATCGGCGAGTGCTGGCAGCAGAAACACGCCACGGTGATGATCCTGGGCGATACCTGCACCCGCGCCTGCGCTTTCTGCAACGTCGCCACCGGCAAGCCCAACGCGCTCGATCCGCACGAGCCGGAGAACCTTGCCAACGCCACGAAGGAGCTGGGGCTTAACCACATGGTTATCACCTCGGTGGACAGGGACGATCTGGAGGATGGCGGCGCGCAGCATTTCGCGGAATGCATCCTGCGCTTGCGCCACGTTTCGCCCGCCACCACCATCGAGGTGCTGACCCCCGATTTTAAGGGCAAGGAGGGCGCGCTGGAGATTGTCGTGGCCGCGAAGCCGGACGTGTTCAACCACAATATCGAAACCGTGCCGGGGCTTTATCCCCGCATCCGCCCCGGCGCGCGCTATTATATTTCGCTGCGGCTGTTGCAGCGGGCGAAGGAGCTGGATGCCACCCTCTTCACTAAATCCGGGCTGATGGTGGGGCTGGGTGAAAGCCGCGAGGAAGTGTTCCAGGTGATGGACGATCTGCGTTCGGCCAGGGTGGATTTCCTGACCATCGGGCAGTATCTCCAGCCCACGCCTCGCCACGCGCCGATTGACCGCTACGTGCCGCCCACCGAGTTCAAGGAATATGAGGAAATGGCCTATGCCAAGGGCTTCCTGATGGTATCGAGTTCGCCGCTCACGCGCTCCAGCCACCACGCAGGCGAGGATTTCGCCAAACTGCGCGCGGCGCGGGCGAAGAGGGGCAGCACTGCCTGAATACCCCAGAGCATTTCTAACTTTTACGTACCGTCATCGCCTGAATTTGTGAAGCAAATTCTAGGGCGATCCATCTGACAACGTGTTCTCGGAGAGTTGGATGCCCCTAGAATCGCTACGCGATTCAGGGCATGACGGCTGAAACGGTACGTAAATTATGAAAACGCCCTACCGCTTCAGTTCCGGCAGTTGCTTGTCTTTTTCCGGCTCAATCCACCAATTCTGGAAATCCACCACGTATTTCTGGCGTACTTTGGGGATACCAAAGCGGTTCCAGTACGCCGTGCGGAAATGGTTGATGTACCAGTTGGGGATGACGTAATGGCCGTGCAGCAACACGCGATCCAGCGCGCGCGTATTGGCCACCAGCGATTCCTTATCCGTAGCGGTGACGATTTTCTGCACCAGCGCGTCCACGGTTTTATCCTTGATGCCGATGACGTTCCTGCTGCCGTTCACATCCGCGCGGGATGAACTCCAGTAATCCTCCTGCTCGTTGCCGGGCGAGAGCGATTCCGCGAAGGTATGGAGAATCATGTCGAAATCGAACCCTTCCAGCCGCTTGATATATTGCGCGCTGTCCACCGTGCGGATGGTCGCTGCAATGCCGAGTTTCTTCAGGTTCGCCACCATCGGCGCGCACACGCGCTCGTAGGTCGGCTGGCTGAGCAGGAACTCGATGGTGACAGGCTTGCCTGTTTTCGGGCTGATGAGCGCGCCGTCCACAATTTTATACCCCGCCGCGTCGAGGATTTTCCGCGCCTCCAGCAGTTGCGTGCGGTTATTGCCGGAGCCGTCCGTCGCCGTCACTTTATATTCTTGCGTGAACACATCCTCCGGAAGTTCCTTCCGGAACGGCTCCAGCACTTCCAGTTCCTTCCCCTGCGGCAGCCCGGTGCTGGCATATTCCGAGTTATCGAAATAGCTGATGTTCCGCGTATACTGGTTGAAGAACAGGTTTTTGTTCATCCACTCGAAATCGAGGATGGCCTGTAGCGCGCGACGCAGTTCCCGATCCTGAAATTGCGGGCGGCGGATGTTGAACACGAAACCCTGCATCCCGGATGGCCGCTCATTATGCAATTCAGCCTTGATAACCCGGCCATCTTTTGCCGCCGGAAAATCATAATCGTTCGCCCAGCTTTTGGCGATATTCTCCTCGCGCAGATCATATTCGCCCGCCTTGAACGCCTCAATCGCCACGGTGGAATCGCGGTAATAATCGTAGGTAATTGTATCGAAATTATAGTGCCCCTTATTCACCGGCAAATCCTTCGCCCAGTAATCTTTCACGCGCGTGTAGCGAATCCATTTTCCCGGCTCCACCGCATCCACTTTATAGGGGCCACTTCCCAAGGGCGGCTCCAGCGTGGTCTTCTCGAAATCATGCTTGCCGTCCGTATAATAATGCTTCGGGAGGATGGGCAACTGGCCGAGGATGAGCGGCAATTCGCGGTTGGTGGTTCCGGCGAAGGTGAACTTCACCGTATGCGGATCAATCGCCTCGGCCTCGGTCACGTCGCGGTAATAGGAGGCGAATTGCGGGCTGCCTTTCGCGCGCAGCGTATCGAACGACCACACCACATCCTCGGCGGTGACGGGCTGGCCGTCCTGCCATTTCGCTTCCGGGCGCAGGTGGTAGCTCACCCAGCTTCGGTCTTTCGCCAGCTCGATTGTTTCGGCCAGCAGCCCGTATTTGGTGAATGGCTCGTCGTCGCTGGAGGTAATCAGCGTATCGTAAATCATCCCCAGCCCTTCCGCCGGAACGCCTTTGAGGATATTATCATTGAGGTTATCGAACGTGCCGATGGAAGCATATTTCACATGGCCACCCTTGGGCGCATCCGCGTTCGTATAATCGAAATGGGTGAACCCTGCCGGATATTTCGGCTCGCCCCACATGGCGATGGCGTGGGAGCAGGTGGCATCGGGGGCGCATTCGCCCGCGAATGCGGATGATGGATGATGGATGATGGATGATAGAAGGAGGAGTGCCGCAAGCATCATTCTTACTGAGGCTTGTGCAAACCACGTCATTCCAGCGAAGGCTGGAATCCAGCAGTGCCGCGTCTGCGGCGCATAAAATAGCTTCCCGCATCGCGGACGCGATGCGCTGGATTCCAGCTTCCGCTGGAATGACGATAAAACTATTGCCGTAATGATCGGAAATTGCGTTCTGCTTAACACCTTATTAACCATCCTGTGTTATTATGGAATCAAGGCCACCTGAATAAGGCCACCCGAACAAGGAGTGCATTATGGCGGATCAGCCGGAAAATAACAACGTGTACGTGGATACGGTTATTGATAGCGACCGTTTTCGGCATGAGGAACAGACCCTCCGCCCGGCGCTGATTGTGGAAACGGAGCGCGGCGAGTTGCGCCTTTCCCGCAATGCGGCGGGCGATTGGGATGTCGCGGCGGATTTCAACAGCCCGGCCTATTTTGATTCCCGCAAGGATGCCGACAATCTCGCCACCGACATCAACGCGCAGTTCGGTGAGGGCACAGTGCACACGCACGGCAGGGAGGAACTCTACCAGGGCAGTTTTCCTTCGCCGTTCGCCGAACCGCTGGAAGCCTATCGCGGCGTGAGCGGCACGGTTCCCGATGCTCGCATTGAGGAATTCGCAGCCTTCGCCGTGCATAATGAAACGCTCGGCATTCCGCAGGATCGCGCGGCGGAGGTGCAGGAAACTCTTTCCATCTACACCCAAACGGCGCGGGAAGTGGATGCCTTTCATCAGGCACATGACGGATTGCTGGATCGGGCTGCCGATTTACTGAAATGGGCAACCGGACAAGATGTGGAAAAACTGGATGCCGATATGAGCACCGAACACGGAAAATTCACCCGCTTCCACGATGCGAACAGGGATGCGGAGGAGCGGTCGCGGTAGTGCGTCCATTCCTACCCTATCACGTCATTCCCGCGCAGGCGGGAATCCATTTATCAACATACTCGCCTGTTGCAAGATGGATCCCGGCCTTCGCCGGGATGACGGAAATCTAAGAGGCTGCGCCTCTAGGCACTGTTAGCTAATTTTGAGATTGAAGAAGATTGAAGAAGATTTTGATGGCTGCGAGGGCGATGAAGCTGAGGAAGGCGTGATCTTCCTTATCGAACCGCAGGCAGATTCGCTTGTTTTCTTTGAGTTTTCCGAAATAA
>JAHFPR010000100.1 GCA_023269645.1 Alphaproteobacteria bacterium
ATGACAGAATGGGGAATGGGATGTCGGGACAAAGATACAGAACGCCATACTCTCTTGCAGTGCTTACCCTGCTGGCGATTCTTGCCGCACCCCATCCTGCAGCGGCGGAGAAGGAAAGAAAGGAAATCGCGCATCACCGCAGCACCAAAATGAAGCATTCTAATTCCGGTGTGCATTACCGCCTTGTTACCGCCCGCAAGGGAGATACGGTTTACACGCTGGGGAATAAATATGGCGTTTCCGCGCGCGCGATCATCGAGGCCAACCAGATGAAGCCGATTTATGCGCTTGATCCTGGAAAAAAGGTCAAGATTCCCTCGGTACATCTGCATAAAGTGCAAGCGGGTGAGAATATCTACACCATTTCCCGGACAGAGGGGGTGGATATGTACAGCATCGTGAAGGAAAACAAGCTGCAAAAGCCATATGTGCTGATGCAGGGGCAGAAGCTCCGCATTCCTTTCAGCAATTATGCCGGGCAGAAGCCGGAAAAAATCCCTGCCAGCATCCTGATGGGGAACAGTTTTACCGCACTTCCCACGGCGCGTCCGGTGGAAGAAGTGCCGCAGGATATTCCCCGCAACTCCCCTCCCGTGCGGCGCGTGGATATTGAGAAAGCGATTTCCGGTCTGGGGGATAATGCAGTCCGGAGTTTCGCGTGGCCAGTGAAGGGGAGGGTGATTTCCCGCTTCGGCGCGCAGAAAGGCGGGGTATATAACGACGGCGTGAATATCGCTGCACCGGAAGGGGAGGCCGTGCACGCGGCGGCGGATGGGGTGGTGATGTATGTGGGGGATGAGCTGAAGGATTACGGCAATCTGGTGCTTGTGCGGCATTCCGGCGGCTGGATAACAGCCTACGCCCACCAGCAGAAGATCGCCGTGCAGCGGGGGGATAAAGTGCGGAAAAGCCAGGTTATCGGCTATGTCGGCTCCAGCGGCACGGTGAAGAATCCGCAGATCCATTTTGCCATACGCAAAGGCCGGCAGGCAGTGGATCCGATGCGGTATCTGCGGGGGTAAGAGAATACCGTTATTCTCGCCTGCGCGGGAACGACGGTTCCCTTACCCATTGCATCTTTCCTCATGCTGGCTATAGTGTGCGCAGCAATGGCTATACATTGAATACAGGTTTGCAATAACAGGAGTTTTTATGCGAGCGATACAGGGTTTATTTTTTCTGGCGGTGATGGCGGTTCTGGCGGGCGCGGGCGATGCTGCCCTGGCGCAGGAGGCGGCTTCCGTGGCGGGTGTGCCCCCGCAGCCCAGCATGGGGATGAATGTCTCGATGCTCGTCGTGATATTCGTCATCATCTATTTTCTGCTTATCCGGCCTCAGAGCAAACAGTTCAAGAAGCATAAGGAAATGGTGGAATCGCTCCAGCGTGGCGATGTGGTGATTACGGGCGGCGGCATTCGTGGCCGTGTCACCAAGGTGGAAGATAACAGCAGAACCGTGGATGTGGAAATCGCGCCCGGTGTTGAAGTGACAGTGGTGCGCGCGACCATCGCCGAAATCGAAATCCGCAAGAACGCACCCGCGAACGATGTGGTTCCGCCTGCGCCTTCTGGAAAAAAATCCAAGAAATAAGCCAGGGAAGGAACGATGCTAGACTTCCCGCGTTGGAAAATCATTTGTGTGTGGCTCATCTGCCTGGGCGGGCTGTATGTCGCCCTGCCCAATATGTTCAGCGAGCAGACGCGTTCGCAATATGCTTCCGTATTCCGCGGGCCGACCATGAATCTTGGGCTGGATCTGCGCGGTGGTTCCCACCTGCTGCTCAAGGTGGATTTCGATGTTTACAAAAAGGAACAGCTTGAAACGCTGGTGGATGATGTTCGCAAGCACCTGCAGGAAGCAAAAATTGGCTACCGCGACCTCAGCCTTATCGGGGATGAGATAAAGTTTTCGCTCACCGCGAAGGAAGACGCGGATAAAGCACGCGACTCACTGAAGGATTTGTACCGCGAGGTGCAGATGGAGAGTGCGGGTGATACAGGCTTCAGCATTCGCTACCGGGATGATGCCATTAAGAATATGCAGCAGAAATTGCTGGGGCAATCCATTGAAATCGTGCGCCGCCGCGTGGATGAAACCGGCACACGCGAACCCATCATCCAGCGCCAGGGGGATGACCGCATCCTGCTTCAGGTTCCCGGCCTGGATAATCCGGAGCATCTGAAGGGATTGCTTGGAAAAACCGCGAAGATGGCTTTCCATTTGATGGATGAAACCAGCCCCATGCCGCCGGAATCAGTGAAGCACGCGCCCCCCGGCGAGATGCTGCTGAAAGATAAGGAAGGCCGCCATTATCTGGTGAAAAAGAAGGTGGAACTGAGCGGCGATATGCTGGTGGATTCGCAGCCAAACTTCCAGAATGGCCAGCCGGTGGTGGGCTTCCGTTTCAATAACCAGGGCGGGCGCAGGTTTGCGGCGATCACCAGCGAGAATGCGGGCAAGCCTTTCGCCGTGGTGCTGGATGGCGAGGTGATTACCGCTCCGCGCATCAATGAGCCGATTCTGGGCGGCTCCGGCATTATCAGCGGGAATTTCACGGTGCAATCCGCCAATGATCTTTCGCTGTTGCTGCGTGCCGGTGCGCTGCCCGCGCCGCTGGTGGTGGTGGAGGAACGCACCGTCGGCCCTAGCCTGGGACAAGATTCGATTGACGCGGGCAAGGCTTCGGTGGTGGCGGCAATCGCGGTGGTGGCGTGCGTGATGCTGGCACTTTACGGACTGTTCGGCGTGTTCGCGCTGGCAGGGCTGTTCATCAACATGATTCTGGTGGTGGCGGTGCTTTCGTTGTTCCATGCGACACTCACCATGCCGGGTATTGCGGGGATGGTGTTGACCATCGGCATGGCGGTGGATGCCAACGTGCTGATTTTTGAGCGCATCCGGGAAGAAGCGAGGCTGGGAAAAACACCCTTCGCCGCGATAGATCACGGCTTTTCGCGCGCCTTCAACACCATCGTGGATGCGAACGTGACCATGCTGTTCGCCACGCTGCTGATGTATATGTATGGTTCGGGGCCGGTCAAGGGATTCGCGGTGACGCTTTCCGCTGGCATCGTGTGCTCGATGTTCACCGCGATTTCCCTCACGCGGATGATGATTCTGATCTGGCTCAAGAGGACGAGGCCGAAGAAGCTGGAGCTTTAGGGAGTGCAAGTGGCAAGTAAAAACTTCGTCATTGCGAGGAGCAAAGCGACGAAGCAATCCAGCCTGATAACTTCTGGATTGCTTCGCTACGCTCGCAATGACGTGAACTAAGCCGCCTTCTTTTTCCCCACCGCTTTCAGGTTCTCTGCCGCGAAGCTCCAGTTGGCGAGCTTGGCGAGGAAAGTATCCATATAGGTCGGGCGGGCGTTCTGGTAATCCAGGTAATAGGCGTGCTCCCACACGTCCATCGTCAACAGCGGGGTTTCGCCCGCAGTCAGCGGCAGTTCCGCGTTCGGCGTTTTGCGGATGGCGAGCTTGCCGCTTTTATCCGCCACCAGCCACGCCCAGCCGCTTCCGAACTGGGTCGCGCCCGCGTTCTTGAACTGCTCGCTGAAAAGCTCGAAGCTGCCGAAATCCTCCTCGATTTTCTTGAGCAGCGTGGCATCCGGTTTGCCCCCGCCGCCCGGCTGCATGGAGTGCCAGTAGAACGTATGGTTCCACACCTGCGCGGCGTTGTTGAAGATGCCGAGTTTGCTGCTATCGCCCGCCGAAGCGTGGATAATCTGCTCCAGCGACATCGCATCCATATCCGTGCCCGCGATGAGTTTATTGAGGTTGGTGACGTAAGCCTGATGGTGCTTGCCATAATGGAAGCTGATGGTGCGCGCGGAGATGTGCGGTTCCAGCGCGTTTTCTGCGTAAGGCAGGGCGGGCAGGGTGATGGGCATGGCGGTTCTCCTGTTTATGTGAAAGCTATTCGCTGCAGAACCCCTAGCAGGTTTGGGATTTTTTTTCAATGAGTAATCCGTCATGCCCTGAACTGCCCACTAAAAAGATAAACAATCTCCACTATTGTCATTCCCGCGAAGGCGGGTATCCAGCGCGGAGCGTCCGCGACGGTGGAAGATCCTTTTCCGCCGCAGAAGTAACTACTAAATCCCCTCCAGTTCCTCCATGTTGATTCCAAGCGTGGCGGCCAGCGCGCGGGCTTTTACCAGTGTTTCCTGCCATTCGCTTTTTGCTGTGGAATCCGCCACAATCGCGCCGCCGACCTGGAACTCGAAGCGAAGGCCGTCGGTAATCAGTGTGCGGATGACCACGGCGAAATCCGCCGAGCCATCCCCCCCCAGCCAGCCTATCGCGCCGCTGTACACCCCGCGCGCCTCGCCCTCCAGCGTGGTGCAGAGTTTCATCGCCTCGATTTTCGGTGTGCCGGTCATTGAGCCGGGCGGGAAGCAGTTTTTGATGAACTCCAGCGCGGAAACTTCCGGGTGCTTTTTTCCCAGAATGGTGGAGGAAAGATGGTGCAGGGTGGCGTAGGAGGTAATCTCGAAAAGTTTATCCACCCGCACACTTCCGGGGATGCAGCCGCGCGAGAAATCATTGCGCATCAGATCCACGATCATCAGGTTTTCGGCGCGGTCTTTCTCGCTTCCAGCCAGTTCTTCCCGCGTGGCTTTATCCTGCGCCGGGTTATCGGGATGGCGCGGCGCGGAGCCTTTGATGGGGCGGGAATCGGCGTTGCCTTCCGCGTCCAGTGCCAGAAAACGCTCCGGGCTGGAGGAAATAACGGATACATCCCCGAATTTCAGGAAGCTGCTGTAAGGCGCGGGGCTTAGGCGGCAGAGCGTTTCAAACAGGGCGAGCGCATCCGCCCGTTCGGCGAATTCTCCCTGAAATTTTCGGGTGAGGTTCGCCTGCGAAAGATCGCCGCGCAGGATAGCTTCCCGGATGGTTTCCACTTTGGCGAAATACGCGGCCTTATCCATGTTCGAGCCAAGCCCCCGGATGGCAGGCGGCTTTACTTTCTTCCGGAAAACGGGGTGGGGAATATCGCGCAACGCTTCCCGCTCCTCGCTCCACACATCCACTTTATTCAGATCATGGTCGAACACCAGAATCAGCGCATAATGCACCATCCAGAGGGCGGGCATGGGAAATTTGGAGGGTGTATCTTTTGGCAGGCACTCCAGCGCGTGTTTCAGCCCATAACCGAGATAGCCAAACCAGGCGTTTTCAAAGGGTGGCCGGTGGTCGGTTGCCGCTGCCTCAAGCTCCTCGAAATCTTCCCCCGTGATTTCCCGCCTGGGCTTCAGCGCGAGGATGGAATAGCGCCCCGTATACGGAGTGCGCAGGGAGGAATGCAGCAACGCCCAGCATCGCTCGGAGGCGGGGATGCCGCGCGCCGTGGCGACAGGGTCAGACCACGGCAGCGTTTCGTGCAGCAACATATTTTTCTATATCCCGCTTCATGAGGGTGTTCAGTTCGGCGGCTCTATCATGGGTTTTCCACTCGGTATCCACCCAGGAAAGTTTTTGCACGGGGATGGTGCGCATCGAAACATTGGTGAGGAAAATCTCATCCGCTTCCTGAAGCTGCTCCAGCGTAAAGAATCCCTGCGCGACCTTGTAGGGTGAAAGGCGGATCACCGCATCCCGTGTTGTGCCGGGCAGGATGCCGCATTCCAGCGACGGGGTGAACAGCGTATCGCCCTTTGCCCAGAAAATATTGGCGGAACTGCATTCGCAGATATGCCCTTTTTCGCCCAGCAGCAATGCCTCGAAGCATCCGTTCGCGCTTGCTTCCATGCGTGCAAGCACGGAGTTCAGCCCCTGCAATGTTTTCGTGTGGATGGGCAGGCAGGCGGCGGGGATTTTCCGGTAGCTGCTCAGCCAGAGGGAAACGGGTGCGGCGAGCGGCTGCGGCATCGGAAAAGTTTCGATGATGACGGTGGGCTTTACATCGGCGGGGGGAAGGTAGCCCCGGTCGCTGCTGCCGCGCGTGATGGTGATGCGCAACAGGCAATCCGGCAGGGCGTTTTTTTGTATCAGCGCGAGCACGTGCGCGTGGAGCGTATCCGGGGAAAAGCTGATGGAAACCGTCCGCAGGCTTTCCTTCAGGCGCTTCAGGTGCAGCTCCCACTGGTAGGGAATGCCGCTGTAGGCGGTGATCGTTTCAAACACCCCGTCGCCGAAGCGCAGGCCGCGATCTTTCACCGGTATTTTCGCTTCCGCTTCAGGGAGGTATTCGCCGTTGAGGTAAACAAATGCCATAAATATTTCTGTGACTCCTGTGGCGAAAAAAGTGATTCCGGCAGGAAAATAACACCGGCGTTGGGGTTTTGCTATTTAATTATTGATTTCTAGCAGGAAATGGGTAAGTTCTCGGCAAATCAGAACCCTGGGAACATTTATTATGACCACCGAACGTACCTTATCTATCATCAAGCCGGATGCCACGCGGCGTAATGTCACGGGCGCGATCAATGATCGCTTTGAAAAAGCCGGCCTGCGCATTGCTGCGCAGAAGCGCATCCACTTAAGCCGTCGTCAGGCTGGGCTGTTCTATGCGGTGCATAAAGATCGTCCATTCTTTGAAGAACTGGTGGAATTTATGGTTTCAGCACCGGTGATTGTTCAGGTGCTGGAAGGCGAAAATGCGGTCGCCAAAAACCGCGAAGTGATGGGTGCTACCAACCCGGAGCAGGCCGCGCCCGGAACTATCCGCAAGGATTTTGCGCTTTCCATCGGCGAGAATTCCGTGCACGGCTCGGATAGCCTGGAGAACGCCAAGCGCGAGATCGCCTTCTTCTTCGCGGAACATGAGATTGTTGGCTGAGGTTTCAGGAGCAGGTTTCAGGTTTTGGCTTTATTGCTGAAACCTGTTCCTGAAACCTTTTTTAGTGCTGCCACGTAGCATTTATGCTCCTCCGCATGAATGCGCTGCGCCAGTGTTTCCTCCGTATCCTCCGCAAGAATTGGCACTTCCGCTTGCAGGATAATCTCGCCCGCATCCATTTCCGGAATCACATAATGCACCGTGCAGCCGGTTTTCTTCGCGCCTGCGGCAAGCGCATCCCGGATGCCGTGCGCGCCCTTGAACGCGGGGAGCAGGGAAGGGTGAACATTGAGCATCCGCCTCGGCCATTTATTCACGAAACCGGGAGTCAGCAGCCGCATGAAACCGGCCAGACACACAAGTTCTACCTGCGCTTTGACAAGCACCTCGTGGAGTGCGCTATCGAACGCTTCGCGTGTGGGATAATTCTTGTGATTGATAACGAGGGTAGAAATTCCAGCTTTTTCCGCGCGTTGCAGTCCGAACGCCTCCGCCTTGTTGGAAATCACCAGCACGATTCTTGCAGGATAATCCGGCGCGTTGCAGGCATCCATGAGTGCCTGAAGATTACTTCCGCCGCCGGAAATCAGCACTGCGAC
>JAHFPR010000009.1 GCA_023269645.1 Alphaproteobacteria bacterium
CTCCCGGCTCAGCATCCCCTTGGGATCATGAACATCACTTTCCTTGAGGGTGTTGTAGAAGCCGCGCTTGCCGGGAGCGTTTGCGGGATCGGAAGGGGATTGCCCCGCCTCGGTTCCGGAGGTGAACACAGGTTTGTCGCAGCCGGAAAGCAGAACCAGGCCAAGGCACAAGGGGACGGATAGAAGCTGCAGGCACGTCCTCACGGGTTGTGCGCGATGCCTTGCGGGGCTTTTAAGACAAAACCTGCTTGCCATGAATGGACTAGACCCCTACCATATTTATCAATTATGCCAGTATCAATTATGCCAGTATCAATTATGCCCGCACCACCCACCGCGCCAAGAGGTTTTGCCACCACTGGCTGACTTCAGGCACTACCAGGCACAGAAACAACGCCATACATAATGCCGGGCCAAATGGGAAACACTGACCCTTGCCCCGCAGCTTCCACAGGAATGCCGTGAATATTCCTAACACGCCAGATATAAAAAGAAAAGTGGTAATTCGTTCCGCATCCAAAAACATCCCGATGGCGGCGGCGAGTTTGACATCCCCCAGCCCCAGCCCTTCCTGACGCTTCCACGCCCACATCCACCGGCGCAGGCTATAGGCCAGTGCCACACCCATGACCGGCGCGAGAAAGAAATGCGCGGCGGGTGTGTGCTGGAATATCTGGTACAGCGTGGCGAGGTAGAGCATCGTGATGTTGATACCGTCCGGAATCGTGGAATATTCATAATCAACGACGCTTAAAATCACCATGCACACCACGGACAGGATCAGCACACCCGATTGCGGCGTAATGCCGAACCGGAGGTACACCAGCACCACCAGCAGCGCGGTCGCGCATTCAATGAGCAGGTAGGAAGCACCGAATTTCACCCCGCAATGGCGGCATCGCCCGCGCAGCCACAGCCAGGAAAGCAGCGGGAATAAATCCGGAAGTCCCAGCGTGTGCCTGCATTCCGGGCAGCGGGAATGGCCGGTGATGAACTGCTCGCCGCGCGGAATGCGATAGGCGGCGGCGGTGGCGAAACTGCCGAGGCAAAGCCCCACCAGCACCACAACGGCCAGAAAAAAATGATCGTAAGTCTGGAGCAGTTCGTCCATCGGTATCCCTGAGATAGTTTGTAGCTGATTTTTGATCTGGAATACAGGGCATAATTCTCAATGCTGCATTGTCTGATAAAGGTAGCTTTTCTTACCTTGTCATGCCGTGTTTATCACGGCATCCGGCGCAATCCTGCCAGACCCCGTCATATAAACGGGGTGATAGTGCAGCAAGAAGGGGTGACAGGATGAGACATTCAAACCAGGACGCTACCAGGGCTTGGGTACTGTCCTGATTTCGTCATCGCCTGAATCGCGTAGCGATTATAGGGCGATCCACCCGCGCGCGTTGCGCGCAAAACAATGGGGCACGGCACAGATGGATTCCCCTATAATTTTGCTGTGCAAAATTCGGGGAATGACGTAAATCTTCATCAAATTAGGACACTACCAGGGCTTGCAGAGGGTTAGACATCGCCCGCAAGGTGTAGTATAATAGCTGACCGGGGCTGGCCAATGCCCCGGATGAGGAGGGTGTTGGTGCGCAAGGCAAGGGCGTTATCCGGAAGGATGGCCGGGTTCTCGATGATAGAACTGGCGGTGATTCTGTTCGTGCTTTCGCTTATCACGATCAATGTGGTGGTGACAAGCCAGGGCTACCAGAAAATCGGCGCGCAGGCGCGTACCGCGAAGAATATACAGAAAATCCGGGATGCGCTGAATGTGTATTATCAGGCGCAGGGTACTGTTACTACGGGCGGCTATCTTCCCTGCCCCGCCAACCCCAATCTCCACATCGCGGATGCGGATTTCGGCAAGGCGAAATTCCTGACTTCGGCAGGCTCCGGCAATTGCGATACCGCCGCCGTTTTTTACAATGCCGGGCATAATGTGGTGCTGGGCGCGGTTCCGGCGCGCACACTGGGGCTGACCACGGAGGATATGATGGACGGCTGGGGCAACCGCATTCTCTATGCCGTGGATAAACGCTTCACCGCGCCGTTTTTCCTCTCCTGCAACGCGGTTACGCCGGACATCTGGCTGCTCAGCAATTATAAAACTTCCGATAGCCTTGCGACGAACGAAACGAATTACGGCTACACCCATCCGATGTATACCCTTATCAGCGTGGGGGATGACAGGGTGGGCGCGTATCCATTCGATTTCCCGGCAGGGAATTATAAACGCCCGACCGGCCTCCCCGTCGCGCTCAACACCTATCCGCAGGCGATCAATAACGGCGTGGATGATAACGCCGCCACCAGCGGCCTCACCGAGAGTTGGGGCGAGGCGGCGGGCGGTGGCGGCAGCAATCTCAACCCCATTTTCATCAAGCCGAAGGACGCGAACCTGAAAGACCCCGTGTCGGGATCGCCGCCCGTCACGCCCGTGAAATTTGATGACGTTGTGTATTACGACCCCGCGATGGCGGTGGATGTCGGTGTGTCGCTCAGCCTGCCGACGGTGAGCGTCGCCCCCTCCCTGTGGCTGGACGGCGGCGATTCAGGCACGTTCTTCAGCGATGCTGCCTGCACTGTCGGCGGCGTGGTGGATAGCGGCACTGTGGCCTGCTGGAAGGACAAGAGTGCCAATCTCTACACGGCCACCCAGGCAACTGCAGGCAATCAGCCGACATTTCAGCAGAATACGGCGCAGACCCTGTGGGATAACGGCTGCCTGAACACCGTGCATTTTACCGCTGCCAGCAGCAAGTTTTTCACACTCGGCACGTCGGCACTGAATTATATTCCCAGGACGAATGCGTTTACCGTGTTCATCGCGGGCTATGGCAACGGCACGACCGGAAGCGATACGGCTACCTGGCTTTCCAGGGGCTATGGCGCGGGGGCAACCGCTACCCTGCAATATGAATTCGGGAAAGTGGCCGCAAGCAGCGAGTATAATCTGGAATACAGCGATAAAACCCTGAATGCTTCCGTGGCCACCAAGGGGTATAATTCCAGCATAACCGCGCCTGAAATCACCGCCTACGCGCTTTCCACCACCAACCTGAATACCTATCAGGATGGCTGGCAGAACACTGTTGGCAATATCGCGCTCACCATCGGTACTTCCGATGCCTCGTGGGATACGGTGATCGGCACGAAACGCACCGGTGCGGCGAGCGGCGCAACCAATTCGCTCAACGATGACATCGGGGAAATGCTGGTGTATCCCGCTGCGCTTTCGGCGGCGGATATAAAGAGCGTCAATTGTTATCTCCTCAACAAGTGGCACGCTATTCCCAAGGATTACGCGCGCGCCATCGCCGCCAGCAACGCGACCAACCCGCTCGCGCTGTGGCTGGATGCCACCTGCCCGCAGCAGCGGGTGCTGGATGCCAGCAATAACCTGGTGCTGTGGAAAGATTTAAGCGGCAGGCACAACGATGCCAGGCCATTCAGATATTCCGCCGTGGATAACCTGCTGGACCACTGGGCATCCATGTTCCCTGTTTATAACAGCGCAGCATTCGGCGGACGCGGAGGATTCGATTTCCAGCAGAATGTTGGCAGTGCCCTCGGTTCCTCGCTGGTTTTCGATAATTCCATCCAGCCGACTAACGATCTTTCCCTTTTCAGTATCCCTAACTACACCAATAATTTTGAAATATTCATGGTGATAAACATGAATCCCTGCGGCGGCGGCGGAAGCGGCCTCCTCATCGGGAAGAGTGAAGGATTATGGGACAGCCCTATCACCACCACGCATCGCCAGTGGGAACTGGGGGTGGGGGGCTATGTCAGCACTACCGGAGCCAAAGGTTGCGGCAATAACAAGTTCTGCGTGTGGGCGGGCGGCCAGAGGGTCACGGCTGGTTACACAGCACCCAACAGTAATGTTGTTCTGTACACGGAACTTCAGGTCACCAGCACCACCACCGCTTCGGTAACAACGCGCATCAATGATGTCGTCACCAACCTTATCGGCAGCGGCGGAGCCAGCGGCAGCATCTCTGGTGTGAGTGCCACCACCGACACCACCATGCCGGCGACGATCGGGTCGCGCCCCGATCTGGATGGAACGATGGGTATCGCGGATGTGTACACATCATGCTGTTCCGGCCCGGCAGCGCAGATCGCCGAGGTGCTGGTTTTCAATATGGGAACAAATACGCTTACCACCCAGCAGAGCCAGTATATCCAGTGCTATCTTGCCCGCAAATGGGGCGTGACGCTGACGAACGCCGCGTCCTGCCCATAACCGTCATTCCAGCCTTCGCTGGAATGACGGTTATTGTTGAATCCCACGCGGCAGCAGCGCGTAATAGCCGCCCGGCTGTTTCATATCGCCCGCGAGGGTTTCTGCGCGCTTGCCGTGGCCGAAAAACACATCCCCCCGCACGATGCCCTTGATCGCTCCGCCCTTGTCCTGCGCCACCATCAGCCGCTGGTAATGGCGGATGGCCGCGTCTTCCGAGGCGGAGGGCAGGGTGGTATCAAGCCACAGCGGAACGCCGTAAGGAATATAGCGCGTATCCACGGCGAGCGAATGTTCCGGGGTCAGTGCCACATCCTGGCCACCGAAGGGACCCTCGCCTTCCAGCGCGCGGAAGAACACGTAGGAGGGGTTCTGCTCCAGCGTTTCCTCCAGTTCGTCCGGATGCGTATAGAGCCAGTGCTTCAGGCTGGGCGCGGTGATGTCTTCCAGCACCAGTTCGCCCCGGTCGGCGAGTGCTGCCCCGATGGAAACGTAGGGATGCCCGTTTTTTCCGGCATAACCGATGCGCACCAGGCTGCCATCCTCCAGCCGGATGCGCCCGGAACCCTGGATGTGCAGGAAATACAGTGCCACCGGATCGCCCGCGTAAAGCAGTTCCAGCCCCTGGCCGCGCAGCGCACCGTGGTCAATTTCCGCCCGCGAAAAGAAAGGCCGCCCCTGATAGCCCTCCAGGTTCGGCGGAAGTTTGTAAAGCGGCCAGGGGTAAGCGGTGCTGCGCTTCCGGCTGCCTTTGAGTTCGATTTCATAATAGCCGGTGAAGCGGCCTTCCGGATTGCCGTTATTGGTGACGCGGAACGGTGCGAAATCCCGCTCGAAAAATTCCCGCTCCTCCCCCGCCTGCACATTCTCCGCATCATCGCAGACCGCGCGCCAGTCCCGCATTGTGCCTGCGTCTATGCCGGAATCCGTGCGCACCGGAGCGGTTTCCGGAAGCTCCGAGAATTTCCCACAGGAACGCCGGAACGCGGCCAGCGCACCGCTGAACGTGGCACTTTCCCTCCAGCCGGGAAGCGCATCGAACGTAACGGGGGCGAGGTCAAGTTTATCGACGGGCTTTTCCTCCTTGCCTGCGCAGGCAGAAATTGCCGTGCAGCAGAGGAGCAGGCAGAGCAGGGCGGGGATGCGCGGGGAAAATATCATGAACCTATCATGTCGCGGTAATCGTCCAGTTGGGATTGCCGGAGCGCATATCCCGCTCAAACGACCAGCTATCCGTGACCTCGTGGATGGCGGAGGGATTGCCCTCAATGATTGCGCCGCCCGCATCCTTCACCACGTGGATTTGCTCCGAGGTGAATTCCACCGCGACTACTGCCTTGAAGCGGCTGATTTCCGCCGATGTAATCTCCGCCCCACGGATGGAAACCAGGGTCACTTGCGGGAATTTTCCTTCCGCCGTGCGCCGCTCCATTTCAGCGGAAAAATCCTTGTAAACCTCCGCCGAAAGCAGGTTTCGCAGCATCGCCTTGTCGCCATCCTGAAGTGCCTTGAGTGCCAGCTCGAACGCCAGCTTCGCGCCGCCCAGGAATGTTCCCGGCGTGAAGGAGGCATCCTTGGCTTTAATCTCATTCATCACGGCGGTGATAGCCGCATCCTTGATTTCCGGCTCTGGCTCCTTGCGCGCCGGGGGAACTGCGGAAGCCTTTTTTGCGGCCTTCTCCGGCGTGGCTTCGGCAGCCTGTTTCGCGGGCTTCAGGGGGATGGGCTTATTATCCGGACGCGGAAGCGTGTCAGCAGATTTATCTGTTGAAGTGGAGGGAGGAAGTGCGCCGCCACCCCGCCGCCCAAGCACGGTGAACAGCTTGTAGAGGATCACCCCTGCAAGCACGGCGAAAAAAATCAGGTCAGCGTAATTGGCGGAGGAATTCATAAATGCATGGTAGTTGCGGATGGACTGTCATGCTATTATGAACCAGCCTGCACGGAAAATAAAGGTAAACTATGACCGACTCCGCTATCTCCATCATCGGCCTGCGCAAAACCTACGCACCCTCCCGCCGCTCGCCTGCGGAAAAGGAGGCACTGCGCAGCGTTGACCTCGCTATTCCGCGCGGTATGGTGTTCGGGCTACTGGGGCCGAACGGCGCGGGAAAATCCACGCTTATCAATATACTGGCCGGGCTGGTGAAGAAAAGCGCGGGAACGGTGCGCATCAACGGCCTCGATCTGGACGCTGACCCGCGCGCCACGCGCTACCAGATCGGCGTGGTGCCGCAGGAAGTGGTGCTCGACCCGTTTTTCTCCGTATACGAGGCACTGGAATATTACGGCGGCTATTACGGCATTCCCAAAGCCAAGCGGCGCACGAAGGAACTGCTCGCCGCCCTCACCCTCACCGACAAGCAGCACGTGAATTCGCGCAGGCTCTCCGGCGGGATGAAGCGCCGCGTGCTCATCGCCAAGGCACTGGTGCACAGCCCGCCCATCGTGATTCTGGACGAGCCTACGGCGGGGGTGGATGTGGAACTCCGCAGCCAGTTGTGGGATTATGTGCGTGTGCTCAACAAGCAGGGCACAACGGTGATGCTTACCACGCATTATCTGGAGGAAGCCGAATCGCTGTGCGACCGCGTGGCGATCATCAACCACGGCACCATCATCGCCAACGATACGGTGAAGGGACTCAAGAAACTGCTGGATTACAAAAAGCTGATCCTGCGCTTCAGCGACGCGGTGAAAGAAGTTCCGAAAACGCTGGAGGCGTTCAAGGTGGAGCAGCCGGACGCGCATACGCTCACCATCACCTATCAGCCCAGCAAAACCAGCATCGAGGAGCTGCTGCACTTTACAAAACAGGCGAACCTCGCCATAAATGACCTCTCCACCGAGGAGCCGGATCTGGAAGACGTGTTCCGGAAGATGGTGGCGGGGTGAAGGTTTAGCAACGGATATAACGCAGGCTAGTAAGCCTGCCTCCTTTAGTGGCCGAAGGCCTTAGGCTCATCGTGTTGGCTAGTAAGCCAACACGGGAGCGAGCATAAATAACCTCTATGAAAATCCTCTTCATCCATCCCAATATGCCCGGCCAGTACAAGCATCTGGCGCGGATGCTCGCGGCCGATCCGGCGAACGAGGTGGTGTTCCTCACCAAGCCGAAGCCGGGCGTGGAGATTCCCGGTGTGCTGAAGGTGGAATATGAGGTTTCCCGCGAAGTGGACAAGGCCACGCACCGCTACCTCATCCCCGTGGAGCGCGGCATTTTCGTGGCGCAGGAAGTGTGGCGCGTCTGCAAGCAGATGAAGGATTCCGGGTTCACGCCGGATGTCATCTGCGGGCATCTCGGCTGGGGAGAGGGCTTTTTCCTCAAGGATATTTTCCTCGATACGCCGGTGCTCTCCCTGCTGGAATTTTTCTACGAGGCGCACGGCGCGGATGTGGGGTTCCTCGCCAATGTGGACGGCGAGGCAATGCAGGCCGACCAGGCCGCCAAGCTGCGCATCAAGAACATGATCCACCTTTCCAACCTCACCTGGTGCGACTGGGGCGTGACCCCTACCTATTTCCAGCTCGACCGGCATCCGAAAATTTTCCATCCGAAAATCTCGGTGCTGCACGATGGCGTGGATACCGATGCCGCGCGCCCCGGCAAGGGCAGCACGCTCACCCTCCCGAACGGGCTGAAGCTCTCGCCGCAGGATGAGGTGGTGACCTATATCTCCCGCAATTTCGAGCCTTACCGGGGGATTGATCCGTTCATGCGCGCGGCTTCCATCATCCAGAAACGCCGCCCGAACTGCCATATTATCATGGTGGGCGCAGACGGAGTCAGTTATGGCGCATCCCTCAAGCCCGGCGAGATTCCTTACCGCCAGCGGCTGCTGAAGGAACTGCAATTTGATAAAGCGCGCCTGCATACGCTCGGCTTCCTTTCCTACGAGGAAATGCTCAAGGTGATGCAGATTTCCAGCGCGCATATTTACCTCACCGTGCCGTTCGTGCTTTCGTGGTCTATGATGGAGGCGATGGCGGCGGGGTGCGTGGTCATCGGTTCGGATACCGCGCCGGTGAGGGAGGTCATCCGCGATGGCGAGAATGGATTGCTGGTGGATTTCTTTTCTCCGGAGCAGATTGCGGATAAGGTGGATGAAGTGTTCGCGCACCGGGATAGAATGCGGGATATTCGCCACGAGGCGCGGGAAACCATCCTGCAACGCTATGCGCTGGATAAAGTGCTGCCGCTGCATATGGAGCTGATCCGCGATCTCGCCGAGCGCAGGCTGCCGCCGCCGACCGCCGCACACATCGAGGCTATCAACCGGGAAGTGCTGAAGCAACGGCAGGAGGACGCGCATGAAAAAGCCCAGAAAACAGCATAAGCCCAAAGCGAAGAAGGTGCAGAAGAAACCGGCGGTGCGGCAGGCGCAGTTGCCCGTGCGTCCTGTGGTGTTTCCGGCGCTTCCGGAAGGGAAAAAGCGTGTGCTGAATGTGGGGGGTGGTTCCGGAAAAGAGGGTGCGGTGCTCCACAAAACTTTCCGGACAGCGGAATGGGTGGAGGCGCGGCTGGGCGGCGTACCCGACATCATCGCCGAGTTGCGCGCATTGCCAACGGTTCCGGAGGGGAGCGTCGAGGCGGTGTGGTCTGCCCATAATCTTAACGCCGTGTCGGCGCAGGACGTGCCGCGTGTGCTGGCGGAATTTTACCGCGTGCTGAAGCCGGGCGGCCACGCGCTGCTCACCGTGCCGGATATTGAGAAAGTGGCGGAGGAAATTCCCAAAAAAGGGTTGGAAGCGACGCTTTACAAACAGGATTCTGGTGCGGTGAACGCGCTCGCCGCTTTGTATGGGGATCGTTCTCTGCCGTATAAAACGGGCTTCACCGCCGCGCTGCTCGCGCAACGGCTGAAGGAGGCGGGCTTCCTGAACATCAAGGTGCAGCGGCATGATTATGCGCTTGCGGCGATCGGCCATAAGCTCGCGCAGCGGACGGAACAGAATGCCCGCCCCAAAATCGTGCAGGAGGACATCAACGATTTCATGCGCAAGCGGGATGAGCTAGACCAGTCCCCGCAGCGGGAGTATGATTTTACGTTCAGGAAGTAGCGTGACCATTCAACCTGTCATCCCCGGCTTGTCCGGGGATCTATGGCCAAGGGCTGAGTTGGTTGCCCTGGATCCCCGCATAACAGCGGGGATGACAGTAATCACTGCTCCTTGAATGCCCTGTCGAAATAGAGGGTGATGGGGTCGAACAGGTAGCGTAGCGGGGTTTTCGTGCCGGTGATGATCTGCACATCTGCCGCCATGCCGGGTTTGGCCTCCACCTTTTGCTCCAGCGTATCCAGAAATTTCTTATCCAGCTTGATGTAGGCCTTGTAATAAGGCGGAGTGGGGGACATGGAGCGATCCTCAAACCGGTCGGCGGAAATATAGGTCACCTCGCCCTTCAGCGCAGGAACGCGCCGTGATTTATAGGCACTGAGCCGCACCATAGCGGGCAATCCTTCGTGTACGAGATCAATATCCTGGGGCTGGATGCGTGCCTCGATAATTTTTTCCTCGTCGTTCGGCACAATGTACATCAGCGGCGCGTTGGCCTGGATGACCCCGCCCACCGTATGTACCTCCAGCCCTGTCACGCGGCCTTCCGAGGGCGAGGCGATCAGGATGCGGTCGAGGGTATCTTTAGTGGCGGTGATGCGCTCGCGCACGTCGGCGATCTGCGTCTGGATTTTTTTGAGATCGTCGAGCACCTTGCTGAGGGTATCATTGCGCACGTTGAGAATGGCGAGCTTGTTCTCGGCGATATTCTGGCCGCTTCTGGCCTGCTGTGCCTGATAATCCCCGCGCTTTCCCTGTAGTTCCGCTTCCGTGCGCTGCAGTTCGAGCAGACGGGGCTTCACCGCCTGGCCGCTCGCCACCAGTTTCCGGACGGCGAAGATTTCCTCGTCAATGAGCTTGAGCTGCGCATCGGCGGAAGTTTCCTCCGACTTGAGTGCCTCAATCTCCTGCTCATACTGCAGAACGCGCTGCTCCAGCACCCCGACCTGCCCCTCCACCGATTTGCGGCGGTAGGCGAACAATTGCTTCTCCGCGTCCACCACCTTGGCAACATTCTCTTTGGAACCAAGATCCCAGATGTCTGCGGGGAAGGTGACGCTCTCTGCGTTATCGCGCTCGGCCATCAGGCGCGCTTCCTCGGCGCGGGCGATCAGCAGCTGCCCGGTGTAAATCTGCCACGATGCGCGCGCCTGCGTATCGTCCAGCCGGATGAGCGGATCGTCCTTTTTTACCGTATCGCCTTCCTTCACCAGAATTTCCGCCACGATGCCGCCCTGCAGGTGCTCCACGGATTTCTTGTTGGAATTGACGATGACTTTGCCCGGCGCAACCGCCGCGCTGTTGAGCGGTGCAAGTGCCGCCCAGGCAAAACCGAACACGAAGAAAAGCAGGAACAGCCATACCCCGACACGCACCGGGCCGTTGGTTGCTTCCAGTGCCTCGTTGGTATAGCGGTGGGAGCGCGGGCGGATCAGGAATCCGATGGCGTTATCCACCCTCGTAACATAGGGTTCGAGTGCCGGGCCGTCCGCATACCGGGTGATGGCACGTTCCGAGCGCACGGCGAGGCTCAGCTTTTCTTTCGGTTCCTGGCCATCGCCGGAAGGCGAAAAAGCAGATGCACCGCCGGAAGGTGCGGAAGAAGATGTGGCAGAAGATTTGCGCCGGAACAGGCCGCCGATGCGGGAGAATGCGGTGGAACGGGCGGGGGTGGAAATATTCATGTTACGCGCCTCCAGGTTGGCCGATTTGCGCTATCTTTGGCGGCTGCGCGGGCTGAGATGGCTGCGCTGCCGCCCCCTGTGCCGCGCCGCGCAGCTTGGCCAGCACTTCCTGTGCCTTGCCGAATTCGGCGACCGTGCCGTCCCTCAACACCATGATCTTATCCACAAAACCAAGCACGGCGGGGCGGTGCGAGATGATGACCGTGGTGATGCCCAGTGCCTTGGCGTTCTTGAGCGCGGCGACCAGCGCATTTTCACCTGCTTCGTCCAGGTTGGAGTTGGGTTCGTCCAGCACCATGAATTTCGGCTTGCCGTAAAACGCGCGGGCGAGGCCGATGCGCTGCCGCTGCCCGGCGGAAAGTTTGGAGCCGCCTATCCCGATGGGGGTGTCGTAGCCTTGGGCCAAGCGCAGGATCATATCGTGCGCGCCGGAAACCTGCGCGGCGGCGATGACCTCTTCGTCCGGTGCGTTTTTCTGCATCCGGGCGAGATTCTCGCGCACCGTGCCGTCGAACAGCTCCACATCCTGCGGCAGGTAGCCCACAAACTTCCCGAACTGGTCGCGCTTCCAGGTGTAAACATCCGCGCTATCCAGCCGCACTTCGCCGGAATTGGCCTTGTAGACTCCCACCATCAGCTTGGCGAGCGTGGATTTCCCCGCCGCGCTGGGGCCGATGATGCCGAGTGCCTCACCGGGGTTCAGCGCGAACTGCACGCCTTTCAGCACGGCGACCTGCGAGCCAGGCGGCGCATAAACGAGTTTTTCCACCGAAAGCCGGCCTTCCGGGGCGGGGAGATCAATCGTGCCGGGACGCTCCGGCAGCATATGGATTTTCTGCTGCAGCCGATCATAGGCCTTGCGCGCGCCGGCGATGGAACTCCACGCCGCGATGGATTGCTCGAAGGGCGCAAGAGCGCGCGCCACGATGATGCCGCCGGCGATGATGCCGCCGAATGTCATCTCGTTGTGGATGGCAAGGTAAGCCCCGCTGCCGGTGACGGCAATCTGCAGCAGCATCCGGATGACCTTTACCACGGCACTGATGACGGCGGAACGGTTGCTCGCAAGCGATTGCGCCGCAACGACCAGTTTATTCTGTTCCTGCCAG
The DNA here is from genome assembly GCA_023269645.1 of Alphaproteobacteria bacterium. Classification (GTDB taxonomy): domain Bacteria; phylum Pseudomonadota; class Alphaproteobacteria; order Rickettsiales; family UBA8987; genus JAHFPR01. The sequence continues at coordinate 12,105 of JAHFPR010000009.1, forward strand.
TTGGTGACGATGGCATCCATCATCCCCATCGCTTCGATGACTTCGGAGTTGCGCGCGGAGGTTTCCACCATGTTCAGGGAGCGTATCTGTTGTTCATTCGCCTCGCCGAGCGCGCTCTTGACTGCCTTTTCGTTGAAAAGGGCGGCGATGAAAAGGATGATGCCCCCCACCAGCGCAATCGTTCCCGGCACGGGATGGATGGCGTATAGCACCAGAATATAGATGAACGCCCACGGCACATCGAACAGTGTGCTCAGGGCTGCACCTGTCAGGAAGGCCTTGAGCGTGGCGAAATCCCGAAGGCTCTGGCTGCCGCTGCTGCCGGGCATAACGGCGGTGGCCGAGAGGGAATTCATCAGCAGGCGGCTGCTTATCTTGCGGTCGAACCATTCGCCGAGCTGCACCAGCACCAGGCTGCGCAGCCCCGTGAAAATCCCCAGCACGATCAGCGAACCCACCACCACCAGGCTCAGCATGGCGAGGGTTTCCATGCTCTGGCTTGAGATGACGCGATCCATCACCTGCAAGCTGTACAAGGGTACGACCAGCATCAGCAGGTTGACCGCCAGGCTGAACAGGAACACATACCAGAATACGCGCCGGGAGGTCTGAATGGCCTCCTCAAGAAAAGTTTTACCCTGGGGTCTGCCCGACCGGGATTGACCCGCCTGGGGTTGGCCTGTCTGTGCCTTTGCCATAATGCGGCCCTTCCGGTTGTCGGCTGCTGAAAACTACGGATGCTTATATAATGGTATCCCCCCGCTTTTCAAGTGGGGGATGGAAAAATACCCCCTAGTCGAAAAAGACATTATCTGAAGGCGCGCTGGTGCGGCATCTGGTGGAGGTCATAAGCGTGACTTTCGCCGGGTCATATGGCTGGCTGGGCGCGACTTCTTCCATGCTGTTCGCGCTCTTGATGCCGAACGTATCAATTTCCGCGCGGAGCAACACCAGATAGCGCAGGTCTTCATCGGTGACGTTGGGGAAATATTCCCGGAGGGAATTCCGCACACTCTTGTCGAACAGCACCTCGCGCTCTTTGGCGATGAGTGCCTGGCAGGAGGTTTTGGTGTTATATGTACCACTAGCGCGGGCACGCAGGATAATGGCGATCCTGGATTTTCCCACCTCCCACTTCACTTCCTGCGTATCTACATATAAATGATATTCTTCCCGCAGGTCGGATTTTGTCAGCTTTTCCTGTTCGGCAAGCCTATCCTTCAGGGCATCGTAGCCTTTATCGAAGATATTGCGATTGTCCTTGTCTTTCAGCCAGACTACCCCAGCCTCCGCCGCCGCAGAAAACAGCAGGAGAAATGGAAGCAGCAGGGTGAGCAGGGCGCGCATGGCTACAGGCTGCTTTCCAGCATCCAGCGGTGCTTGTCGTGCGCCGCGATGCGGGTGATGAGAATATCCGATGTGGCTTCGTCCCCCGCTTTCTCGGAAATCGCGAGTGCCTTGTTAAGCGTCGCAGTCACCGCTGCATGATCCGCCGCAAGTTGCTTCACGCCTGCGGGGGCGGTAACGATGCCTTCCCCGGCTTCGGCAAGGGTGGTGAGCGCGGCGAACGCCTTGAAACTGCCGGGCGCGGGTTCACCCAGCGCGCGGATGCGTTCGGCGATTTCATCAATGGCGGCGGCAAGTTCGGCATATTGAGCACCGAACATCTCGTGGAGCGGTTTGAAATGCGGCCCCGTGATGTTCCAGTGGTGATTCTGGGTTTTGAGGTAAAGCACGTAACTATCCGCCAGCACCTGTTTCAGCGCGGCGGTGACGGGGGTATTGCTCTTGTTGCTTGCAGCCATGCTCCTCTTTCTCCCGGTGGGTTATATAGCCACTGTACAACCGTTCCGGACGCTGTCAAGCGGTATGCAGCCTGATATAGTCATACCCGATAAAAATCTTACATTTTTATCGGGTATGACTATGAAAACCAACTCCGAAAGAGTTGGTTTTCCGCGCCGGAGGCAGCGTATACCAAATAATATTCTGTAAGAATATTATTTGGAAACACTATAGTGTACGGAGGTGAATAAAATCAGTTGTTATCAACGATAGTTTGATCTACTATAAGTAGTAAAATCAGCTATCGGCTATCGCACAGATTACAAATGCCCAACACCGTCGCGCGGCAGAAGAAGTTGCAGATTCTCATCGTTGACGACAATGAGATGGATAATGAGCTTTACCGCTATTTCCTGCAGCACGATGCCACGTACCCCTATCAAATTTCCGCCGCCTATACCGCCTCGGATGCCCGCGCCTTTCTGCAACAGCATACGCCGGATTGCATTATTCTCGATTACCACCTGCCGGATACAGAGGGATTTGGATTCCTGACGGAGCTGGCGCAGGATGATCGTTACTGCATCGTGATGCTGACCGGAGATATGGAGCGTGGGCTTGCTATCCGGGCACTCAAGCTGGGGGCGGCGGAATATCTGGAGAAATCCGAGTGCAGTCCTTCCACCTTTGCCCGCACGGTGCGCTATGCCATTGAGCGGCATCGCGCCCGGCAGGAGTTTCTCCGCGTCAGCCGCGAGATGGATAAGCAGAAGGAAATGAACACGCTCCAGCACGAGTTCAGTGCCATTGCATCGCATGAAATCCGCAGTTCCATCGCCTCCATCCATATGGCAATCGCGCTGATAGAGAAGCGGCAATCGCCGGATGTGGAGGCCTGTTCGCCCTACCTGGTGCGCATTCGGGAATCCTGCGGGCGCATTATCAACCTGGTGGATAACACACTGAAGCTCTCGGAAATCGAGCACCGGGGTAAAATTGATTACCAGCCCATCCGTTTTTCCCTGAAAAAGATGATGGAAAAACTGTTGGAGCATTATACCGAACTCTATCAGGATAGAATTTTCCGGTACGATCTCACCCAGATGCCGGAGGATTTTCGTGGCGACCCGATGCTCTGCGAGCAGGTATTCTCCAACCTGCTCTCCAACGCCGTGAAATATACGCCGGAAGGGCGCAGTATCGAAATCGGCTCCGCTCCGACCGGAACGGAGAGTTTCGAGGTGTATGTGAAGGACGAGGGCATCGGCATTCCGCAAGAGAACCTCGACAAGCTCTTCTCCAAATTCTATCGTGCCGATAACGCGCGCGGCATCGGGGGAAGCGGCCTGGGGTTGCACCTCGCTAAAATGCTGGTGGAGGAGCATAAAGGCTCCATCGGCGTTTCCAGCGAACCCGGCAAAGGCACGACCTTTGTGGTAAAACTGCCCAGGACACAGCCCCGCGCGGCGTGAAACCAGCCCAGCCCAGCGTAGTGTGCGGATGATGATGCGGAACAGGCTGTTTGTCCCAGAATGGCGCAGGTACAGATCGGGCAGATCAGCGTCGCCGCGACTCATATCGCTACATCATACTGTAAAATAAAGATAATTTTCAATGGCACGGGGCTTGCAACATCCTCTCCTGTAACCCGGAGAGGAAGGTATGTCTGCACCGATCATCTATATAGAATCCAACGCCGCACTTCGTCGCAGCATGGCGGAATGGCTAAAAAGCGAAGGGCTGGAAGTCACCGTGTTCGCCGACGGAGCAGATGCTGAGCACTACCTCGCCGGGCATACTCCGGAGATGGTCATTGCCAACCATTACCTTACCGGCACATCGGGCATAGAGATACTCGCCAGGCTCCGCGCGCGCGGGGTGTGCTGCCCGTTCGTGCTATTCCACATCAGCCAGGATGCGCAACTGTTCTCCCTTGCCGAAAGCCTGAAGGCATATTGTCTGCCGCTTGCTGATTGCGGAACCCGGATGTTTGTGGAAACACTCGGTAGATGCCTGACGGACATAGCGCGGGATCGGGGCTTCAAAATGGCCTGCGTGGTGGGGTAATTCTTCCCGGTTCGGAGGTGCGATTTTCTCCAACCCGAACAACCTCCTTGCGCTTTTGTAAAATTTCCGTATGCTGCCTTTCCTTTTGCAGGGGCTTTAATCTTGTTGCAGGGGCGTGAATCTTGAGTCTTGTGGGATTTCACAAAACTCATGACTCAATACTCAACTTCTATGCGGAGAGGTGGCCGAGTGGCCCCGCCCGCAACGCGGGCAACGGAATACACGCCCGCAGCGCGGGCAAAAGAATGCGCCTTCAGCCCCAGGCTGAAGGTTCAGTGCGGAGAGGTGGCCGAGTGGCTGAAGGCGGCGGTTTGCTAAACCGTTATACGGTGTTTAAGCCGTATCGTGAGTTCGAATCTCATCCTCTCCGCCATTTCTATTTTACGAACTATTCTCTGTGCGGCAGTATGGGGGTGTGGAAGCCCTGTGGGTGCGGGGTTTGCCGCGCAAGCTGTGCACTTCGGGGTGGGTGGCGCTTTACGCGGAGTTGCGTTTTTCTTCTCTCTATCAGGCTATTTTATGCGTTTGCTGTGCACTTCGGTGGACAGGTGCACGGAGGGAATTTGCCTGTTTTCCGGTCGGGGGTGTTTTTTGGGTTCGGGGAGCAGCCCTCTACCTCATAGTTGAGTCGTATTGCGTAAACAAACTAGTTCCTGCGTGTTCCTGCGGTCTTGTTGGGCCTGCGCGCGCGGCGTAACATAGCCGCCATGCAGGGAATTTTACACAAATCAACGAAAACCGACATTTCTCCGGCAAATAAACCCGCCACCGGGAGAGCGATTTCCGTGGCTATTTCCGGTGGGAAACGCATGCATGGTGAAACCTCTCACGAATGGAGAAATGCCGTGCAGAACAATCTATTATCTAAACTCTCCACCCTGCCGGATATGTCGGCTTCGGAGATGCGGAAGCTCTGGAAGGATCTGTACAAGGAAGACGCGCCGCCTTTCAACCGTACCTATTACCTGAAGCATCTGGCGTACCGGATTCAGGAGCTGGCCTATGGGGTGGATTCCCGAAAATTGGAACGGCGGCTTGAAGCACTCGCGCGGGAGCATACTGATCGGGACGGCAGGCCGAAACGGAAAGCCTCCATGGATCGCCCGGTGGCCGGAACCCGGCTCATGCGGGAATATCATGGTGAGGAGCACACTGTCACCGTGCTGGCGGATGGCTACGATTATAAGGGCAAGCGCTATAAGAGCCTGTCGGGCATCGCCCGTACCATTACCGGAACGCCATGGTCGGGCCCGCTGTTCTTCGGCCTGCGGCGAAACGGAGGCGGCGCATGAGTGAGGTAAAACGCAGAATCCGCTGCGCGGTCTATACCCGCAAATCGCACGAGGAAGGACTGGAACAGGAGTTCAATTCGTTGGATGCACAGCGCGAGGCAGGTGAGGCCTATGTCGCCTCCCAGCGTAGCGAAGGCTGGACGCTCGTGCCAGATTATTACGATGACGGTGGCTTTACCGGGGCTAACATGGAACGTCCGGCGCTGAAACGGCTGATGAAGGATATCGAGGCGGGACTGATCGACGTGGTGGTCGTCTACAAGATCGACCGGCTGACGCGGGCGCTGCTCGATTTCGCGCGGATGATCACGTTGTTCGATCAACACAATGTTTCTTTCGTATCGGTGACGCAGCAATTCAACACTACGACTTCGATGGGCAGGTTGATGCTGAACGTGCTGCTTTCTTTCGCGCAGTTCGAGCGGGAAGTGACGGGCGAGCGCATCCGCGACAAGCTCGCAGCCAGCAAGCGCAAGGGTATGTGGATGGGCGGCACACCACCGCTCGGTTATGACGTGATCGACCGCAAGCTGGTGATTAACGAGAAAGAGGCAGAGATCGTGCGCATGGTGTTCCGCAGGTTTATCGCGCTCAAGTCGGTCACGGCGCTGGTCGCGGAAACACGCGAGAAGAACTATCGCACCAAGACCTATACCAGCAGGTCGGGTCGTGTGCGCGAGGGGATCCTTGAACACCTGATGGATGGTGTACCCCTTCCATTGGGCATACTGGCGGCAGTAGGTTTCCTGAGAGTCCAGCCCCTGACCGTTTTTCAGTTGCGCTTGCGATGACACACGGCAGTAAAGCAGCGCATCCTTGAGATCATGGCTGTAGCGGTCAAAGTTTAGCATGGGTTATCTCCTTCCGGTTCTTTGGTGTCACGCGAGGCGATGAAAGCCCGTGCCAATTCACCAGCCTGCCATGTTTTTACCGTGGGCGAATCCCCCTCGGCGGGCGGCAACGAATTTTTTGCACAGCTTTCTTGCACCTGCTGCACCGGATGAACATTAAAGCCAAGCATGACAAACTCGCACACGACTGACCACAATGTTTCCAGTAGTTCTTTTTTCTGTTCATCGGTGAGGTCGGAATCGTCCAGATAATTCTGGTAAAATTCAAGGTCGATGCTGAGGGTTGGGCTTGGTTTACTGAGCATGGTGGGGTTTCCTTATTGTTCATCCAGCCACCTTTGCTCACCCCCTGTATCCAGAACGGGAACAAAGGGTGAACGAAGAATGTAGCCGATGAGGTAAGTAAAATTCAAGTTTTATTTTATTAAGCGATTCAGAAATATCAGCTTTTCTTGATCGGGTTTTCCAAATTCACGCCGAGGGTTTTGAGTTTGTCGTCCTCATACCACTTGATCTTGAACACCTTGATCGGGTTCAAATTCTCCACCAGCACCAATGCTTCATCACGCCGCATGACCATCAACTCGTCAGGCGTGATGAGCGGACGCTGCACCACATCCTGCGTTTCGCTGAAACTTGTAGAATCGGACTCGCTGTCACTGACGCTATGGCTTGTGCCGTGGCTCGTAGAGGAGCTTCCTCCTTGCCCTGACCATGACGAAGTATATGTGGTGCTTGTCCCGTGTGTACGGGAAACCCCTAACGTGCGGCTGATACTACGGCTCAGGGAGAATTTTTCGACGCTGGATACACCTGCCAGCTTGGAGAAATACTCTGCTGTTTTGAAATCGCGGCTACCGTAATATTGCAGCACCCCTGAATTGCCGATGAAGGTTTCCCAATTTTTACCGTAAAGTTCCTCAATCTGCCCCAGCGTTTGGATGATAGACCAGATTTGGATTCCATATCCCGCGAGCAAACCGTAGGCCTTCTCGATCACAGGCATTTTTCCGAGAGCAGCCATTTCATCCAGCATGAACAACACAGGCACGTCAGGTTTGTTAGTAATATCCTGAGCGCAGGAAGTTACCGCTTGCTGAATCATCAGCCGCAAGAAACGACTGAACACACCGTTCACGCGATCTGCCGGAATGGTCAGAAAGATAGTAATTTTGCGGGATTTCAGTTCTGCAAAAGAGAAATCCGAACGCTGCATACTGGCACGAATAGCGGGAGAATCCAGAAAATGCGTATGACTTTGTAGCGTCGCCAACACTCCGCTGAGCAGCTTTGAATCCATGCTGGCCGTGCGCGCAGCCGTTGAGCGCACAATATGATGGTTCGGACTTTCAAGCATGTCGTTAAGTACCGTATCTAGGTCGCTGGCACTGCCCGTGATAATATCGCGCACACGGGAAAGCGTCCTGTTTTGTGTCTCCTGTGGGCTAGTTGCCACATGCAGCACAATCCCAACACCTAACGCCTTGGCGTGTTCATCCCAGAAAGGCTCGTTGGAATTATTCGGCACGATGATGCTATCCATCAACACCATTGCCTTGTCGCTGATTTCTGGGTCATTTGCTTGCAGCCAATCCATCGGGTTGAAGCAGGCGGTTTCCATGCCAGAGATTTTCCACGGATCGACGCAGAACACAGCCTGCCCAGCGTTTTTACGATGCTGCGCGGTGGTCATCGAAATTTCACCCTTGAGATCGATCACGAGGGCTGATCCCTTATGTAACAGCATGTTAGGTATGACTGTTGAAACACCTTTTCCCGCGCGGCTTGCGGCAACGCAAATCAGGTGACGATCCCCTTTGTAATAGAGCGGTGTAGACTGAATACCGCCATCCGGCAGGCGTGTGCGATATGCCCCAATCAGCAAGCCTTCCTCACCCATGAGATTGTTTTCTTGTAAATGTGTTTGCGTTGCCCATTCTGCACTACCGAAAGCCACCTGCTTTTCACGCAGGAAAGGGTTCAGCAGCTTTTGCCGCAGACTGGCGCGTTTTTCGTCTGCGAACCATTTGAATGCTATGACGAATCCAGCCACAAAGCATACTGTTTGTCCGAGGGCGGGAGTTGCCACCGCACCAATCCCCAAGATAATGCCGATAATTATTGCGATGACGCGCCGGAATTTACGAAGAAGATCCGACAGGAATGTACCAATCAATCCGCCTACGGCAGCGGCAATCAGGCATGAGGAAAATTGTGCCTGTCCGAGTGCCTGCACCTGCTGAAACAAGGAAGGCGCAGATGTCTCGTATATGCTTTGTTTATGTGCAAAAAGACTGTTCCAGTCATCACCGGCATACAGAAGACAGGGATAGAGGGTGAGGATGAAAATCGACGAAATTCTAAATGACTTAGACATAGTGCGCTCCTTATCGGTGAAGGTTTCTTGGTTCCTTCACTGTAGGAGAAAAAGAAGAATGACTCGGGAAACAGCAAAAAGCCTACACAAAACAATGCAGGTTTAAAAGCGGAGAAGAAATTTATAGATAAAAACTAAGAAGGTTTGGAATCTGTCGGCTTGATAGGCACAACCTTCTTTCCTGAATTATAAGGGTCATCCTGCTCATAAACTTCAGGAAAGACGTGCCTGAAAAACAATTCATTGAGTTTTTCATTGCCTGTTTCTAAAGCTAACTGCATCGGCTGGCGTCCAGCATTGTCCTGCTTTTCTTTAAGGACTATATTTTTTCCCTTATGAGTAAGTAATATCTCAGAGATTTTATAATTATTTAGAGCTGCCGCCCAATGCAAGGCACTCATACCCATGTTATCAGTGTCGTTAGGCACTGTTAGCTAATTTTGAGATTGAAGAAGATTGAAGAAGATTGAAGAAGATTTTGATGGCTGCGAGGGCGATGAAGCTGAGGAAGGCGTGATCTTCCTTATCGAACCGCAGGCAGATTCGCTTGTTTTCTTTGAGTTTTCCGAAATAACGCTCGATGC
>JAHFPR010000010.1:0-6940 GCA_023269645.1 Alphaproteobacteria bacterium
AAAGCGCCAGCCCGCCGGTGGAGGAAATAATCCGCTTTTCATCACTTTCCACGCCCGGCAGCGGAGTCACTTCCGAGCCGGTCGCAAGGATAATATGCTTCGCCTTCAGCGATTCCGGTGCGCCCTTCCCGTCCGGCTTCACCGCCACTTCGCCTTTCCCCAGCACGATGCCGTGGCCGAAATAGCGCGTCACCTTGTTTTTAGCGAACAGCCCGTCAATACCCTTGCAGAGATCGGCCACCACATTTTCCTTCCGCTTCATCATGGCAGCGAGGTCGAGCGTGATGGTTCCGGTGATGCCGTGCGCCGCGCCGTGGCTGGCTTCCTCGAACAGGTGCGAGGAATGCAGCAGTGCCTTGGAGGGGATGCACCCCACGTTCAGGCAGGTTCCGCCGAGCGTCTTGCGTTTTTCCACGCAGGCCGTTTTGAAACCAAGCTGCGCCGCGCGTATCGCCGCCACATAACCGCCCGGCCCGCCGCCGATCACCACCACATCAAATTCCGTCATCCTTGCCTCATTTTTAAGATTATCCTTTATAAACAAATGCACATCACAAGCGCAAGCGGCAAGTTACGCAGGGCTGCTCCGTTTCTCCTCCCCCCCTCCCCCGCAGGCGGGTGCGGAAAGGCATAAAGCACGGCACTGCGCCGTATCGGGACAATGCATCTTCTTCCTGTTTCGCGCCTATATTATTCATCTCTTTGTAATTCCTTAGAAAATCCTGTTGGCACGGGGCTTGCAACGCTTTCTGGTGAAAGCACCGTCAAGATTCTGATGAACGCATAAAAAGGAGCGCGCACATGAAAAATCGCCATGAACTTCAGGAACTCGGCATCAGCCAGATCCAGGTCATCCACCGCTTTTTCGACCTGAAGATAGAGGTGCTGTTCGCCGTGCTGCGCTCCGGGGATAGCGACCGGCTCATTGAAATACAGGAGGCCATCGGCGCGGTTGACCGGATTCTCGCGCGCTTGTTCACCCACCTGCAGCCCCGCGCCCGCGAAGGTTCCGCCGCCCGCACGCTCCGGCTGCGCGGCTGCGACGCGCTCACGCGGGAAGCCGGGTGCGCCATCCGCGCCGCGCGGGAAAAAGTGGCGGCACTGCCGGATCATATCTCTCCGCAGCATTATACACGCGGCGAGCAGGAGGCGATTATCGTGCTGGCGGAAAGTCTGTGTTCCATCCTCGATTCGGATTTGTATTTAGTTTCCGGCGGCAGTATCTAATAGGAAGACAATCCCGCCACGGAGCACCATGCCTGCCCGGACTGAAATTACCGCACAGAAATCCGAAATGCGCCAACGCATGATCGCGGCGCGCGCCCGCATCCCCGCACGCACCGCCAAACGCGCGGCGCAGGAAATCTCGCGCCAGTTCATGGGAAGCATCCCCGTGAAAAAATGGGACATTATCGGCGGCTACTGGCCGATGACGGGCGAGGTGGATACCGTGATGCTGCTGGAGGCACTCGCGGAACAGGGACATAAAGTCACGCTTCCGGTGGCGAAAAAACGCGGGGAACCGCTCATTTTCCGGGAATGGAGGCCGGGATTGCCGCTCATCCGGAACCCGGAACTAAAAATCCAGGAACCGCCCAAAGGCGCGCAGGAGCTTACCCCCACGCTGCTGATCGTGCCGCTGCTTGCGTTCGACGCGGCAGGCTATCGGCTTGGCTTCGGCGCGGGATTTTATGACCGCACCCTGGCCGCGCTCGCCGGGAAACCCCTGTTCACCGTGGGGCTGGCCTATGCGCGCCAGCAGGTAGGCTATGTGCCGCGCGAACCCCACGACCACCCGCTTGATTGTATCATCACCGAAAAACGCGCGCTGATAACGGCGGAAAGCTAAGGCATTTTTGATTGAATCATGCGCTGGAAACAGGGTATCCCGTCATACCCGCTTGTGCCGGGATGACAGTACGCCCCAAGCGGCGGGGAATTATAGTGTTTCCAAATAATATTCTTACAAAATATTATTTGGCATACGCCGCCTCCGGCGCGGAAAACCAACTCTTTCGGAGTTGGTTTTCATAGTCATACCCACAAGAGCTTAAATCAAAAATGCTCTGGCATCACCGCGCGGGGCTGTTATCCGCACCCTGCTGCAGGAACTGGTCAATGTGCTTCTCCCCCACCGCGCTCAGAAATATTTTCGCTTCGTCGGTCACTTCCAGGTTGGCGATCACATCCTCCCGATGGTGGGGCGGGAGCAAATCAAGCCACAGCCTGCCTTCCAGGCTGATTTCCGCACTAACCTGAAGGTCATCAGGAGAATGCGGCTTGGCGGTGAGTGCCGGGTCTTTCAGAAACTGGCTGGTGGCATACCGGAAAGCGAGGGGCGTAATTTCCGGGGTCATCGCGCGGAGTTTCCTGCCGCTATCCGGCCTGGCGAGAAACTCCAGGGATTTCGCCAGCACCTTCGCGAATCTTTCGCGCGCGCCTTCCGTGTGTTCCAGTTGCTCCAGCATCGCGTTCTCTATCGCGCCGATACGGATGAAGGTGCATTCTCCCTCGCGCTCCGGCGGGATGATGGCAATATTATTGCCGTCTTCGCCATATGGGATGGTGGTGGTTTCCCCCGTCAGCGCGGCGATAACTTCCTGCAGGTTCCACCGGACACGTTCGGTTTCGGGGTATGCCCAGGCTCCGGTGTGCAGAACTCCGATGGGCAGATCGGCAGCGGCAGCTTCCTCTGCCGGGGCTTGGGGCACATCAAAGGAGCGCGGCGGCGCGCCGGTGATTCTTTCCAGTGTCATGTCCGCGCGCCCCAGCATAGCCATCAGGCGGCGTTCCGCTTCCTGCGTGTCGGCACTGCGGAATTCTATATCTTCCCAGATCACCTCCCGCACGTCGCTTTGCGGATGTGGCGGCGCATCCCCGGAATTATCGGGGTTCGGGGCGGGAGCAACAGGTGGTTTGTTTGCCATAGCGGGAATTCTAGCACGGCAGCGGTTAAGGAATTGTTAATACTGCCCCATCAATCGTGCATTCTGATACAGCCACCTGTCAGTAATCCAGCAAAAAATAAACCTGACAGCCGGGTTCCGTTTCGGTGGTTTTATAGGTAATGGGGGATGCGCTCGGCCAGGGGGCTGAACGGCAGACTCTGGCGACACCTGCCTGCGCCCATCCATCCCACCCCTGATCCGCCTGCACCTTGCCGGAGGTCGGCATTCCGTCATCTGTTTTTTTATCAATGTAGGCCGCATCCTGGGCACTTAGGGATGCGCCCGTATAGTGCCAGCAACCATCACAGATGTGCGTGCCATAGATAAGCGCGTGGCCGACATAGCCGTGTATGCTGCCCCCCCAGACGAAATCGCTGTCGCTTGTATGGCCAACGCTCCACCCCCGGCGCTCAAAGGCCTTGGAGCCTGGTATAACCTGCATGGGACATCCCCCGTAATCACCATAATGCCCGCAATCCCCGATGGCGATCTCGTGATCTTCGCTAATGGTGAATTTATCGGGAATCAGCCCGGCCAGCGACAAATGCCGCCACGCGAGAATATACCCGGACTGATTAGTGCCCTGCCCATCGAGTATGCCGTTGCCATTGCCGTTGCAACCAGATTCAAATTCATCCTGCAACGCGGGATCCCTGCCGCTACCCAGATCCGCGCAACCTGTCTTCCAGTATGCCCAGGCGTTGGGAAAATCGCCGGGCATATAATTATTGTATTGCAGTTTGAAGCTCTTGATGGCGATCTTATAGTTATTGGCTTCCGTGACAACCTTCTGCAACCGGCTCTGCTTGACGAGGGATTGCCCGCCGATGATGGCCGCGACGATCAGCGCAATCGCCACCAGCACGATGGACATCTCAATGAGCGTGAAGCCCTGCTTTCGTTCCGTTCTGGCTTTTCGCGGGGGCGTGTGGTACATACGCCCTGATTTTACCATTCAGGACGATGAAATGCAAGAAAACACCGGAAAAGGAAAGCCAGCGGCTTATGCGCTGTTTCGCGTGGCGGAGGCGGAGGCCGGCATCCGGCTGGACAAGTGGGTGAAGAAGCATCACCCCATCCCCCAGAGTTTGCTGCAGAAGCTGCTCCGCAAAGGGGCTATCCGCGTGAACGGCAAGCGCGCCAAGGCCGATATGCCGCTCCCCGCCGGGGCGGAGGTGAAGCTCCCCTCTGTGAAAAAAGGCCCCGCGCCGCAGCGGGCGGTGAAGCCCGTTTCGCCTAAGGATGTTTCCAAACACATCACGGACAGGATTATCTACGAAGATCAGTATTTTATCGCCATCAACAAACTGCCGGGCATCGCCGTGCAGGGCGGCACGAAGGTGGGAATGTCCATTGATGGATTGTTACAGGGGATGGGTGGACAGGGAGCAGGGAGCAAGGAGCAGGGAGCAAAAGAAAACCAGAACGCTCCCTGCTCCCTGCCCCCTGCTCCCTCCTTCCGCCTCACCCACCGCCTGGATAAAGATACCGGCGGTGTGCTGCTGATCGCAAAATCGCGCGCCGCCGCAGAAACGGCCACCAAAGCCTTCAAGTCGCGGGAGTTCGAGAAGGTCTATTGGGCGGTGGTGATGGGTTGCCCCGCTGTGCGCGAGGGAACAATCAATCTGCCGCTCTCCACCGCCGACGAAAGCGGTAACGAGGAAAAAACCGTCGTGGATAAGGAAAACGGCAAATACGCCCTCACCAACTACCGTGTGCGGGAAACGGCGGGCAGGAAGTTCTCGTGGCTGGAGGTGTATCCGGAAACCGGGCGCAAGCATCAGATCCGCGCGCATCTGGCCGCCATCGGCTACCCCATCGTGGGGGATTATAAATATGGCGGGGATGTAGCGTTCGTGGAGGGTTTTGCAGATGATCTGCACCTCCACGCCCGCTCCCTCGCCCACCCGGATCTTCTGGGGGAAGCCGGGCGCATTGAAGCACCGCTCTCCGGACATATGAAGGCAACCTGGAGCATGATGGGCTGGGACACGAAGTGGGGATTGGGGATTAGAGGTTAGGGGTTGGAAAAGCAAAAATCCATTAACTAATTCCTAATCCCTAACCCCAGCCCCTAAAACTTGCACTCTCCCTTCCCCTCTGCTATGAATCCCCCCTTGTGACTGACCAAGGAAACGCTATGAAGCCAAGTATCGTTGAAAGGCTGGAGGAAAAACGTCGCGGCGCGCGCATGGGCGGCGGCCAGGCGAGGATTGACAAACAGCATGAAAGCGGCAAGCTCACCGCCCGCGAGCGCATTGAGGTGCTGCTCGACCCGGATTCGTTCGAGGAATCGGGAATGTTCATGGAGCATCGCCACACGCAGTTCGGTATGGATGCCAAACGCATTCCGGGCGATGGGGTGGTGACCGGCCACGGAACCGTCAACGGCAGGCTGGTGTTTGTGTACAGCCAGGATTTCACGGTGCTCGGCGGTTCGATGGGCGAGGCGCACGCGCGCAAAATCTGCCACATCATGGATATGGCGATGAAAGTCGGCGCGCCGGTGATCGGGATGAACGATTCCGGGGGCGCGCGCATTCAGGAAGGCGTGGATTCACTGGCGGGCTACGGCGAGATTTTCCAGCGGAACGTCACCGCCAGCGGGGTTATTCCGCAGATTTCGCTGATTCTTGGTCCCTGTGCAGGCGGCGCGGTATACTCCCCGGCACTCACCGATTTCACCTTCATGGTGCGCAACACCTCCTATATGTTCGTCACCGGCCCGGACGTGGTGAAAACCGTGACGCACGAGGATGTGACGCAGGAGGCACTCGGCGGCGCGACCGTCCACACCACCCGCACCGGCGTGGCGGATATGGCCTTCGACAACGACATTGACGCGCTGATCCAGGCGCGGCGGCTGCTCAATTTCCTGCCGCTATCCAACCGCGAGGAATGCCCCACCCGCACCACGGAAGACCCGGAAGATCGCGTGGACATGAAACTCAACACCCTCACCCCCGAAAATCCCAACAAGCCCTACGACATGATGGAACTCGTCCGCAGCGTGGTGGATGAGGGGGATTTCTTCGAAGTGAAGCCGGACATCGCCCGCAATATCATCGTGGGCTTCGGGCGGATGAACGGCAGCTCCGTGGGGTTTGTCGCCAACCAGCCGATGGTGCTGGCAGGCTGCCTGGATATTGAGGCGAGCGTGAAGGCCGCGCGGTTCATCCGTTTTTGCGACGCGTTCAACATCCCGCTGATTACGCTGGTGGACGTGCCGGGCTTCCTGCCGGGCATTTCGCAGGAGCATCACGGCATCATCCGTCACGGCGCTAAGCTGCTTTATGCCTATGCGGAGGCGACCGTGCCGAAAATCACCGTCATCACCCGCAAGGCTTACGGCGGCGCGTACATCGTGATGAACTCGCGGCATCTGAAAGGTGACATCAACTATGCCTGGGCGAACGCGGAGATTGCGGTAATGGGTGCGGAGGGCGCGGCCAAAATCCTGTTCCGGGGGGAAGACGACTCCACCCGCAAACAGCATGAAGCGGAATATGTGGAAACCTTCGCCAACCCGTTCGTGGCGGCGCAGCGCGGCTATATTGATGACGTGATAAGGCCGCAAAATACGCGCTGGCGCTTATGCCGCGCGCTGACGCTGCTCAAAGGCAAGGAAACCCAGAAGCCGTGGAAGAAGCATGACAATATGCCGTTGTAGTGGTTAGTATCGGCATCCTAATTTGCACCAACAGGCTCTAATGAGGACATATATGCATCTCAATTCTTTATACATACATAACTTCAGATCCCTTGAAGATTTTGAAGTTAAAAAACTTGGGCAGCTAAATCTTATCGTGGGGAAAAACAACTCCGGCAAAAGTGCTATTTTGGAGGCCTTAAGGATTTATGCGGGGAATGCAAACCGAGCACTGCTAAAAGAAATAGCGGAACAACATGACGAGAAGCATTCGCCTGAGCAAGATGAAAATGATGGCTTTCTGCCCTTTGAGTCATTTTTTTCCGGCAGGTGTTTTTCTGAC
>JAHFPR010000010.1:6950-21026 GCA_023269645.1 Alphaproteobacteria bacterium
TAGATGCTCTTAAGTTGCGACACGGCTACCTTATCGAAAAAGAAGAAACAATTGAGAATTCAAGTGGTGAAACCACTACGCGCATTCGCCAGCAGCATTTATCAAAAACCGAAATTTCTGGGTTGTTTCAGCTGATAGATTCTAATATCTCGCAAGCCCTTCGTGTAGAGAAAAATAAAAGCTCTTACATTCTTCGGTTAGATGAATCCACTCGGAGAAGGCTTTCAGCCCCCTCTCTTGAGGATCACAAACCTATTCCGTGCAGCTATATCCCTACCCAGTTTGTTTCCCAAGATGAATTGGCCGATGAATGGGATAAAATTGCACTTAGCGACCTAAAAGAACATACTAAGATAATATTAAATTTTATTGAGGATGATTTTGAAGATATTGCCTTTGTAAAAAATGAAAACGCAGAGGAGTACCGAAATTATCCGGGAACAAGGCGCGCCCTAAGACGTTACGCCAAGATAAAAATGCGGAATATACAACCTGTCCCCTTGAACAGCATGGGGGATGGAATGTTCAGAGTACTGCAATTATCACTTAAGCTCTTTCCTGCCAAGGGAGGATTTTTGCTGGTGGATGAGTTCGAGAACGGACTGCATTTTAGCATTCAAGAAAAAATATGGAAATGGCTTTTTGACTTAGCCGAGCAGTTGCAAATTCAGGTATTTGCCACCACGCACAGTTGGGATTGTGTTGAGAGTTTTATCAACGTCACGCTCAATAAGGATAATCTAAATCCGAAGGGCGTGGAAGGTGTGTTATTCCGTGTAGGACGCAGTGTTCGGACAAGCGATAAGGGGAAAGTTATTGCTACGGAATTTGATAAAGAAAAGCTCTCCAGTATAAAGCAAATGTATCTGGAAGTAAGGTAAACTCATGTCTCAAAAAAAGATTTTATTGGTGGAAGGCAAAGGTGACCAGGAATTCTTTCAAAAGCTATGTGAAAAGATTGACCTATCTGTGGAAGTAAAAGTAAATACCCCGCAGGATCACGGTGCGGAAAGAAACGGGAAACCTGCGGCTCTTAAACTGCTTGATACGCTCATGGCGCAACTGGCGGATGGGCGTATCACCCATCTGGCCATGGTTGTGGATGCGGATTATGTTGAGGATAATTGGGGATATGAAATAACCTTCCAAAGCGTAGTAAAGAAAATCCAGCTGCATGGGTACATTGATTCCAGCAGTCAACTGCCTGGATTATGCTTTCCGCATCCTGACGGCTTCAATCCTTTTGGGCTATGGATAATGCCAGATAACCGGTCAGAAGGTATGTTAGAGGATTGGCTTGTAAAGGCAGCAAAAGAAGAAGAACGATATTTGCTTGACCATGCGGTTACTACGGTAGGAAAGCTCACTACCCCTAAATTTAAACCCATCCATACCCGCAAGGCGGAAGTCGCCACTTGGCTGGCATGGCAGAAAACGCCAGGAGCAGGACTGGATAGTGTTATTTGGCAAGACCTTATGAATATGCGCGCGATACCTGTAGAACATATAATACAGTGGTTGCGCCGTATTTACAGTCCTCAACCGCATATGTAAATCAACCACCGCCCATGTTTAACAAAATCCTCATAGCCAATCGCGGGGAAATCGCCCGGAGAATCATTCGCACCGCGAAGAAGCTCGGCATCAAGACGGTGGCGGTATATTCCTCCGCCGATACCAACGCGATGCACGTGGTGGAGGCCGATGAGGCGATTTTCATCGGCCCCTCGCCCGCCGACCAGAGCTATCTTGTCATCGAAAATATCCTGGACGCCGTGCGGCAGACCGGCGCGGACGCGGTGCATCCCGGCTACGGATTCCTCTCCGAAAACGCGGATTTCGCGGAAGCCCTGGCGCGCGAGGGCATCACCTTCATCGGCCCCGGCGTGGACGCGATCCGCTATATGGGCGATAAAATCGAGGCGAAGAAAAAAGCCGAGAAAGCCAAGGTGAGCGTGGTTCCCGGCTATCAGGGGCAGATCAAGGATGCCAAGGAAGCCGCGCGCATCGCCGCAAAAATCGGCTTCCCCGTGATGTTCAAGGCGGCGGCGGGCGGCGGCGGCAAGGGGATGCGCATCGTGAAGGCGAAGGAGGAGGTGGAGCAGGCGTTTTCCTCCACCACCAACGAAGCGAAAAAATCCTTCGCGGATGACCGCATCTTCATCGAGAAATTCATCGAAAACCCCCGGCATATTGAAATCCAAATCCTCGCGGATTCATATGGGAATGTGGTGTGCCTCGGCGAACGCGAATGCTCCATCCAGCGCCGCCACCAGAAGGTCATCGAGGAAGCACCCAGCCCATTCCTCGACGAAAAAACCCGCAGGAAAATGTACGAGCACTCCATCGCGCTCGCCAAGCTGGTGGGCTACAAATCCGCCGGGACGGTGGAATACATCATGGATCAGCAGAAGAATTTTTATTTTCTGGAGATCAACACGCGCCTGCAGGTGGAGCATCCGGTGACGGAAATGGTGACGGGGCTTGACCTCGTGGAGCTGATGATCCGCATCGCCTGGGGCGAAAAGCTGCCGTTCAAACAGGAAGATGTCGCGCTTAAAGGCTGGGCACTGGAATGCCGGGTATATGCGGAAGACCCCTCACGCGGGTTCCTGCCCTCCACCGGGCGCATCACGGAATATAAGGAGCCGCACACCAACGGCAAGGTGCGCGTGGATAGCGGCGTGTATGCGGGCGGCGAAGTCAGCCAGTTCTACGACGCGATGATCTCCAAGCTGGTGACCTACGGTGACACGCGCGCGGACGCAATCAAATCCATGCAGCAGGCACTCGGCGAATATTACATCACCGGCATCTCGCACAATATCAGCTTCCTGGAGGCACTGATGGCGCACCCGCGCTTCGCGGAAGGACGGCTCTCCACCAACTTCATCGAGCAGGAATATCCCGGCGGCTTCTCCGGCGCGGCACTGGATGGCGGACGCACCCGTGTGCTGCTTTCGGTGGGGATGTTCATTTTCCTGGAGGACGCCAAACGCGCGGGAACCATCAGCGGGCAGCTTCCCGGCAGGCCGCGCCTGCTCTCCACGCGCTGGGTGGTTTCGGTGGACGACGCCGCCTATTCCGTGACGGTGCGCCACCGCAAGGAAGGCTACGACATCCAGTATGAGGACCAGCGTTTCAGCGTGTACAGCCAGTGGGTGCTGGGCAGCCGCCTGTTCCAGGGAACCGTGGCGGGCAAGCTGGTGAACGCGAAGCTCGAATATGTTTCCGGCGGCTTCGTCATCGAGCACGCCGGGGCGAGTGCCCGCGTTTCGGTACGCAGCTCGCGCGTGGCGGAACTGGCGCGCCATATGCCGAAGGAAACCGCGCGCGCCAACGCCGACGTGCTGGTCGCGCCCATCTCCGGCAACGTCATCACCGTGAAGGTGAAGGCGGGGGATAGCGTGGCGCGGGGGCAGGAATTGCTGATTCTGGAAGCGATGAAGATGGAGAATATGCTCTATGCCGAGCAGGACGCGCTGGTGGAGAAAATCCATGTTCAGCCCGCGCAGAACGTGGCGGTGAACGAGGTGCTGATTTCCTTCAAGCCCGTAGAAAAGGGGGAGTGATATGGAACTGAAAGTCACGCCGAAAATACGCCAGATAGCGGAGCTGGCGGAGGAAGGGCTGGATGCCCTGCGGGAGTTCATGGCGCGGAACGAGCATATGCAGGAAATCATCAGGACGGATGAATCGGGAAGACTGACAGCAGCGATGGAAACCCTTGACAAGGCGGAAGGAACCGTCCACGCCGCGAAAAATGATGCCACACTCACGATGGAGCATATCCGCGCGCTGGGGCGGAAGCAGATGGACATGATAAACTATAAACTTAAATGGGACGTGATGCTGGCGGACGCGGAGATACAGGATTCCAGAGGAGCGCAGGAACTGGCAGAAAGGCTGCGCCAGGAAGCGGAACGGAAGTTCCAGGCGGCGGAAAGGCGGCGGCTGGAGGGAGGAATGCTGGATAAGAACGCGCAGGCAGTAGCCGTCAGAAAAGCAGAGGAAGATGACCCCCACAAGCCGCATATGGAAAAGATCAATCGCCTGGTGCACGATTTCGCCAACAAAATTATCCCGCTTTCAGGAAGTTTGCAGTTGTTGAGCATGGAGATATACAAGGAAATAGAAATCCAGATAAAAGGCCAGGTAAAGGATAAACGCTGGGTACAGGCAATCGAACAACAACAGGGAGAAAAAGAACATGGCACTGATTGCGAACCGACTCGGTAACATCAAGCCCTCGCCCACGCTGGCGGTGACGGCAAAAGCGGCGGAGCTTAAGGCTGCCGGCAAAGATGTCATCGGTCTCGGCGCGGGCGAGCCGGATTTCGACACGCCCGATTTCATCAAGGACGCCGCGAAAAAAGCCATTGACGCCGGGCAGACCAAATACACCGCCGTGGACGGTACGCCGGAGCTTAAAAAAGCCATCTGCGCGAAATTTGAGAGGGAAAACAAACTTACTTATAAACCGAGCCAGATCACCGTCGGTACGGGCGGCAAGCAGGTGATTTACAACGCACTGATGGCCACGCTGGATGCCGGCGACGAAGTCATCACCCCCGCACCTTACTGGGTGAGCTATCCGGATATTGTTGCGCTGGCGGAAGGCACGCCGGTGTTCATCGAATGCGGCGCAGAGCAGGACTTCAAGCTCACCCCCGAAGCCTTGCGCGCTTCCATCACCCGGAAAACAAAGTGGCTCATCCTCAACAGCCCCAGCAACCCCACCGGCGCAGCCTATACCTTCGAGGAAATGAAGGCACTCACCGCTGTGCTGCTTGATTTCCCGCAGGTGCACATCCTCGCGGACGATATTTACGAACATATCGTGTATGACGGCTTTAAGTTTTTTACCCCCGCGCAGGTGGAGCCTGCCCTGTTCCACCGCACCCTCACCGTGAACGGCGTTTCCAAAGCCTACGCCATGACAGGCTGGCGCATCGGCTATGCGGGCGGGGCGGAGGAACTCATCAAGGCCATCAGTGTGCTGCAATCGCAGAGCACCTCCAACCCCAGTTCCATCAGCCAGGCGGCCACCGTGGCCGCGCTGAACGGACCGCAGGATTTCCTGCCAAAATGGGTGGCGGCGTTCAAAAAGCGGCGCGATCTGGTGGTAAAGGGGCTGAACGCCATGCCGGGCATTGCCTGCAACACGCCGGAGGGCGCGTTCTACGTGTTCCCCGACGCGCGCGGAATCATCGGCAAAACCACGAAGCAGGGCAAGCCCATCCGTAATGACAGCGACCTTGCAGCCTATCTTCTGGAGGAGGCACTGTGCGCCGTGGTGCAGGGCAGCGCGTTCGGATTGCAGGGATTTTTCCGCATCTCCTACGCCACTTCAGAAAAAAACCTCCATGCCGCGATGGAGCGCATCGGCGCGGCACTGGGCAAGCTGCAATAGTGCAAGTGCAGGTGGCAAGTACAAGTAAAACAGTTGCTTACCTGCATTTGCATCCCCTTCCTAAAATAATTCCAAAAAACATCCTTTTCGTTAACTTCATATTAACCCCGCTCTGTTAGGATACAGGGAGTAGGAAGTTTAAAAATACTATAATGGCCAACGGTAAAAGGAGGAGTCGTCGTTATGACGCAGTTCCGTACAGATAACGGTAAGCAAGGCATCGAGAAGGCGTGGCACACTACCACGGGTTACGCCAGCCTTGCAACACATCCCTGGAATACGGGAGAGGAAGCCGAGCGCGTAAGTTTCTTCCTCCGCCACGTTGTGGGCGCGGATGGAAAAGCATATTCGGAAGCCGGCCTGCAGGGGCTTGAGGAAAAGGAAAAACCGGATGCATCCTCCGACATGAAACGCTGCCTCGACCAGGCCGGGTTTACTGAGGTCAAATCCTTTGAAAAAGTGCAGCCGGGTGTGCAGCCCTATCTCCATCCGGGCGCACTCACCTTTGATACGGTAGCCGTGCGCTTTGCCGAAAACAGGCTCGCCAAAGTGGTGGACGCGTTCCGCCAGCTTGTCCATGCCGAAGCGGTTGCCTTTATCAAGGAACAGGAATCCATCCCCGATATTCTCTACCACTCCATCCTTGGCCTGATGGGGCCGGAAATGGAAAAAGGCCCCGGCGGCCACGACCATGCGATGGAAGTTGCGCGCAGGCTGGCATATGAGTTTGAACGCGGAAGCCATCTGGCGGGCAAACAGCACCAGATTTCCGGAAACGGTTAGGGCTTGCCCCCGGTACGCTATTCCGTTATAATACAGTATTCATAACCATCATAACGGGAGCATGATTTATGGGTCTCTTTTCCAAAAAAGGTTCGGGTAGATCAGACAAATCTGGGGGGAACAGGGGGTCAAATTCCGCGCTTGATAAGTGGAAGGCGAACAAGTCCACGTCCAACGCTTCCAGCTGGAACGCACAAAAGCCTGCCGCTCCCAGTGCCGCTGCGGGTAACGATCAGTATGGCAGCGCAATGGCCAAGGTAAAAGAGCGTCAGGCCGAGCAAGCTGCGAAGAAAGCGGTGAAACAGGCAAAGAACGCCGTCATCGCCGCCGCACAGAAAAAGCAGCAGGGAGAATGGGAGTTGCAGCGCAGAAAGGCGGAGGAAGCCGCCGCCTACGCCCGCCAGCAGGAAGAATGGGCGCGCCAGCAGAATCAGGATTAGAAAAAGGCACTGGTATCAGAAGGTAACGGAAGCGGGGCGAATGCCCCGCTTCTTTCGTTTGGGGTGAGGGCATTGAGAACAGAATAGATGCCCCCGCAAAAGATGTCCCAAGAAAAATCCTTTGCAAAAAGCGCGTTATCCTGTAAATCTCCGCCCATATGACATATGTCGTTATCGTAGAATCCCCGGCGAAGTGCAAAACCATCCACAAATATCTTGGGGATGATTACACCATTCTTGCGTCTTACGGCCACATCCGCGACCTGCCCTCGAAGGACGGCTCCGTGCTGCCGGACGAGGATTTTGCGATGGATTACCAGATCAGCCCGGATTCCACCCGCCACGTGCAGGCCATCACCGCCGCCGTGAAGAAAGCTGACGCGCTCATCCTCGCCACCGACCCCGACCGCGAAGGCGAGGCGATCTCCTGGCACGTGCTGGAAATGCTGAAAGCGAAGAAGGCACTCCCCAAGGGCTTCCCGGTGCAGCGCGTCACCTTCACCTCCATCACGCGGGATGCAGTGCGGGAGGCCATCGCCCACCCGCGCGATCTGGATATGGATCTGGTGAACGCACAGCAGGCGCGCCGGGCACTGGATTATCTGGTGGGGTTCAACATCTCCCCCGTGCTGTGGCGGAAGCTGCCGGGCAGCCGTTCGGCGGGGCGTGTGCAGTCGGTGGCCCTGCGGCTGGTGTGCGAGCGGGAGGAGGAAATCGAAGCGTTCCGCGCGCGTGAATACTGGAGCATCGCGGGGGATTTTACCAACAAGGAAAATAAGCATTTTACCGCCCGGTTGACCCATCTGGAAGGCAAGAAGCTCGACAAGTTCGACCTGCCCGATGAGAAAACCGCGCGAGCGGCGGAGCATGGCCTCAGCCAGCGTTTCTACCGCGTGGCGAAGCTGGAGAAAAAGCAGGCGAAGCGGTATCCCAAGCCGCCCTTCACCACCTCCACCTTGCAGCAGGAGGCCGCACGCAAGCTGGGCTTCTCCGCCAAGAAAACCATGCAGACCGCGCAGAAGCTCTATGAGGGCATCGAGATCAACGGCGAGCTGACCGGCCTTATCACCTATATGCGAACGGACGGCACGGATATTGCGCCGGAAGCCATGACCGCCACGCGCGACCTCATCAAAAACTCCTACGGCAAGGATTATCTGCCCGAAAGCCCGCGCCTCTATACCTCCAAGCAGAAAAACGCGCAGGAAGCGCACGAGGCCATCCGCCCCGCCAACCCGAAGCTGGAGCCGTTCAAGATCGAGAAGCAGCTCAACGCCGACGAGTTCAAGCTCTATGGGCTGATCTGGCGCAGGCTGATTTCCAGCCAGATGGAAGCTGTGGTGCTGGATCAGGTGATCGCCGACCTGGAAACGGAAGATCATTTCGCCATGTTGCGCGCCGTGGGAACCACCATCCGGTTCGACGGGTTTTACAAAGTCTACCGCGAAGGGCAGGACGATATTCCTGAGGATGATGAGGAGGATAGCGCGCTGCTCCCCGACCTTTCCGAAGGTGACAAGGTGGTGCTCCAGAAAGCCGAGGCCAGCCAGCATTTCACGCAGCCGCCGCCGCGCTATTCCGAAGCCAGCCTGGTGAAACGGCTGGAGGAACTCGGCATCGGGCGGCCATCCACCTATGCCAGCATTCTTTCCGTGCTGATTGACCGCGAATATGTGCGGCTGGATAAAAAACGCTTTTTCCCCGAAATGCGCGGGCGGCTGGTGACAGCCTTCCTCCAGAGCTTCTTCCCGCATTACGTGGAATATGATTTCACCGCGAACCTGGAGGATGAACTCGATACTATCGCCGAAGGGAAGCTCAACTGGAAAGAGGCACTGCGGCGTTTCTGGGGCGCGTTTTCCGCCTGCGTGAAAGAGGCTCAGGGCGTGGATTTCGCAGCGGTGCAGGAGGCACTGACGAAAGTGCTGGAGCCGATGCTTTTCCCCGGCGAGGGCACGCTGGAAGAACGTCGCAAATGCCCTACCTGCGGCACAGGGCGTTTGAACCTCCGCATCGGGAAATACGGACCATTTTTAAGCTGCTCGCGCTATCCGGAATGCAAGCATACGCGCGAAGTCGGCGATAAGGCTACGGGCGAGGGCGCGGAAGGTTCGCCGATGGGAACCGAGCCGAAAATTCTGGGTGCTGACCCGAAAACCGGCGAGAATATCACGCTGCGCAAGGGGCCCTATGGCTGGTATGTCCAGCGCGGTGAGGCCGTGAAGGGCGAGGCGAAACCGGGGCGCGCCTCGATTGACAAGGGCACGAATCCGGCAGAAGTGACGCTGGAAGCCGCGCTCGGCCTGCTGTCGCTCCCGCGCGAAGTGGGCATCCACCCGGAAACGGGGAAGATGATCGTGGCGAATATCGGGCGCTACGGCCCCTATTTGCTCTACGATGAAAAATACACGAACCTGAAGGGCGACGACGACCCGCGCACCATCGGCCTCAACCGCGCGGTGACAGTGATCGCGGAACCCAGGGGTGTGAGAAAAGGCGGCGCGGCGGCACTCAAAACCCTCGGCGACCATCCGGACGGTGGGAAAATCGAGGTGTATGAAGGGAAATATGGCCCCTATGTGAAATGGGGGAAAATCAACGCCACCCTGCCGAAAAATGTGACTCCGGAAACCGTGACGGTGGAGCAGGCGGTGGAAGTCCTCGCCGCGCGTGCCGAAAAAGGCGGCGGGAAAAAGGGCGGATTCAAGAAGTCTGCCTCCAAAAGCGGCACTGCGAAAAAACCCGCTCCGAAAAAAGCGGGTGGCGCGAAGAAGAAGGCGTAGTAAAGAACATCCTCCACCGCTTGCGGGGGAGGAGAAGGAAAAATAACTCCTATCGCTCCCGTCCTTGGGAAGAAGCTGCTTCGTGCGTGGCGGGATCAACCGTTGCAGCCGGAGCGCGTTCATCCAGCAAGGCCTTCAAGCCGTTGGCGGAAAGTATATCCATCCTGGCTTCTATATCCTCCAATGTGCCACGGAAGGTAATGTTTTCCACCATCCCGTCGGGGAGCGCGCTAACCGCCACTTCCCACTCCATACCCAGTGCTTCTACCTTGGCACTGAGTGCCTCCGCATTGCCCCTGTGTTTTCCGGGATCCCCGTGCTTCCGGGAATTTTCGATGGTGACGGTATCCTGGCCGTTGCTGCTTACGGGGCGATCCATCTCCACATTATACCGCCTCAGCAAAGCACCCAACGCCGCCGTATCCATTCTCTGTCCGTCCATCTGCGTTCTCCTGTTTATTGTTCAATGAGTAAGAAAAAGTGTAACCCCTATCGCTCCCGCCCCTTGGAAGCGCGTTCCGCCTGCGTTTCAGGATCAACCGTTGGTGCGGGCGGCGCCCAGATGCCCAGTGCCTCTTTTAGCCTTTCGGCATTCTGGCCGAGCGTATCCAGTGCGGTTTCAAATGCCACAAAGTCTTCCGATACTACCCTGATACTGTCAAGTGCCCCTGCGTCATTTTGTACTATAATGGTGAATGTGACTCCGTTTTTCGGCGGCAAAAGCTCCTGTAACGCATCGTTCAATTCAGGGCTGTGACCATTGATGGGGATATGAATAGCGGCGACGAAATGGCTTGCGGTGCTGTGATCGAGCACCGCGCGGTTTAACGCAATGGCCAAAGCGTCCACAGGATCGTCCGTCCTGTCGTCTGCGAGCACATCGTTCTGCGGAGCCATAACGCGTTCTCCTGTTTATTTTTCAGCGGGTGAGGTTATAGTATACGCAGAATGCTTAAATAAGCGTTAACGCAAGCCAGAATAATGAACGCATCGGTCACATTGCAGTTCGGCCCCTCCTATACGGAGGTGGAAATCGGCCAGATTCGTACGCTGGCGGTGGATAGGCCGCTGCGGCTGGAATGCGGTGCAGAAATCAGCAATTTTCCGATGGCGTACCAGACCATCGGCGCGCTCAACGCGGCGAAATCCAACGCGGTGCTGCTCTGCCATGGGCTGACGGGGGATCAGTATGTCGTCGGCACGCAGCCGGTGACAGGCAAGCCCGGCTGGTGGGAGAACCTCGTGGGGGCGGGCAAGGCCATTGATACGGATAAATATTTCGTGATCTGCCCGAACGTGCTCGGTGGCTGCATGGGAAGTTATGGCCCGAAATCCATCAATCCCGCCACGGGCAAGCCGTTCAACCTCGATTTTCCGGTCGTCACCATCCGCGATATGGTGCGCGCGCAGAAGCTGCTGGTGGAAAGTTTCGGGGTGACGCGGCTGCTGGCGGCCATCGGCGGCTCGATGGGCGGGATGCAGGTGCTGGAATGGGCGGCGACCTACCCGGACGCGCTGGCCTGCGCCATCCCCATTTCCTGCGCGGCAAGGCACAGCCCGCAGAACATCGCATTCCATGAAATCGGGCGGCAGGCGATCCTCGCCGACCCGGACTGGTGCGGCGGAAATTACCTGAACGAACGGAAATTTCCTGCCAAGGGGCTGGCCGTCGCGCGGATGACGGCGCACGTCACCTACCTCTCCGAATCCGGCCTCCAGCGCAAGTTTGGGCGCTCCTTGCAGGAGCGCGAAAAACTCTCTTTCGGCTTCGAGGCGGATTTCCAGATTGAAAGCTACCTGCGCCATCAGGGCATCAGCTTCGTGGAGCGGTTCGACCCGAATTCCTACCTCTACATCACCCGCGCGCTGGATTATTTCGATATGGCGGCGGATCACGGCGGCGAACTCCGCAACGCGTTCCGGGAGTGCAAGGCCGCGTTCTGCGTCATCTCCTTTTCCAGCGACTGGCTGTTCCCCACCGAGGAAGTGAAACAGGTGGTGCACGCGCTTTCCAGCTCCGCCGCTGATGTCAGCTTCTTCGAGATCAAAAGCGACAAGGGGCACGATGCGTTCCTGCTCGATGAACCCGCGCTGGCGAACGCGGTGGGCGGGTTTTTGAGGAAAGTGGAGAAGGAGGCGGGAGTGGTATGAAAATAGATACTGACACGTCATCGCCTGAATCGCAGAGCGATTCTAGGGCGATCCATCTCAACGCCTATACAAGCGGCACTATGGATGCCCCTAGAATTTGCTGCGCAAATTCAGGGCATGACGGAAGAAAAGTGCTCCAGCCCTATCAGCAGGCCATCGCGGAACTCATCGCGCCGGAGAGCACGGTGCTCGACATCGGCTGTGGCAAGGGGGCACTGCTGGCCTGGTTGCGCGATAACAAGAACGTGCGCGGGCGCGGGCTGGAGATCGAATCCGCACGGGTGGCGGAGGCGGTGGCCTCCGGGCTTTCGGTGGTGCAGGGCGATGCGGACGGGGAGCTGCAATATTACCCCGACAAGGTATTCGATACGGTGGTGCTGAGCCTCACGCTGCAGGTGATGAAGCACCCAAGGCTGGTGCTGGAGCAGGCGCTTCGCATCGGGCGGAAGGCGGTGGTGGTGATCCCCAATTTTGGCCACGCGCGGAACCGGCTCTACCTGCTGTTGAAAGGGCAGATGCCGGTGACGAGTGCCTTAAGCTATCAGTGGTATGAAACACCCAACATCCATTTCTGCACCATCAGAGATATGACCGCCCTCGCGCGCGAAATCGGCTGCACGGTGGAGGCACAACGCTACCTCACAGAAGCCGGCGCGGCGCGCGCCTTCGCGGGAGCGGGTTCGCTCTACGCCAACCTGTTCGGGGAATATGGCGTGTTCTGTCTGAGCCGGGGCTAGGCATCCTCTGGCTGGTTTTACAGGAAACTTGCTCTCCGCCACAAAATCTTGTAGAAATGGCACTCAAGTCACACTAGGGAGAGTTTCCATGCCGTCCACCAAGGCCACTACCATCCAGAAAAACACGAAGGCGAATCCGTTTTTCACCGCGTCTGTCGCGCAGGCCGATCCGGAAATCAATGCCGCCATCGAGGGCGAGCTGCACCGCGAGCAGTTCCAGATTGAGCTGATCGCTTCCGAAAATATCGCCTCCAGGGCGGTGCTGGATGCGCAAGGTTCCGTGCTCACCAACAAATATGCGGAAGGCTATCCCGGCAAACGCTATTACGGCGGCTGCGAATTCGCTGACCAGATCGAAAACATCACCAATGCCCGCGCAAAAAAACTGTTCGGCTGCACCTACATCAACGCGCAGCCCAATTCCGGAAGCCAAGCCAATCAGGGCGTGTTCAACGCGCTGCTCCAGCCGGGCGATACCATCCTCGGCCAATCGCTCGCAGCGGGCGGGCATCTGACCCACGGTGCCGCGCCCAACCAGTCCGGCAAATGGTTCAAGGCCATTCAATATGGTGTGCGCCCGCAGGACGGGCTGATTGATTATGATGACGTGGAGAAACTTGCGAAGGAGCACAAGCCGAAGCTGGTGGTAGCCGGATTTTCCGCCTATCCGCGCGTGGTGGACTGGGCACGTTTCCACAAAATCGCCGACAGTATCGGCGCGTTTTTCATGGTGGATATGGCGCACGTGGCGGGGCTGGTCGCGGCGGGAACCTATCCTTCTCCGCTGCCCCATGCGGATGTCGTCACCACCACCACCCACAAAACGCTGCGCGGCCCGCGCGGGGGGATGATTCTTTCCAGCCGCCCGGAACTGGTGGTGCGGGAAACGCCCTCCGGCAAGGACGTGACGCTGGAACAGGCCATCAACTCCGCAATTTTCCCCGGCATCCAGGGCGGCCCGCTGATGCACGTCATCGCGGCCAAGGGGGTTGCGCTGCGCGAGGCGATGGAGCCTTCTTTCAAGGCATATGGCCAGGCGGTGATTGATAACGCGCGCGCGCTTGCCGCCACGCTGATGGATCGCGGGGTGAACATCGTCACCGGCGGCACGGATAACCACATCGTGCTGGTGGATCTGCGCCCTAAAAACCTCACCGGCAAAGCCACGGAAGAAGCGATGGAGCGCGCCGGGCTTACCTGCAACAAAAACGCGATCCCGTTCGATCCCGCCCCGCCCGCGATCACTTCCGGCGTGCGTTTGGGCACTCCGGCGGGAACCACGCGCGGCTTCGGCGTGGAGGAATTCAAGCTCATCGGCAACCTCATCGGCGACGTGCTGGACGGGCTGGCAACGCATCCGGAAGGCGACAAGGCGGTGGAAAAAGCCACGCTGGCGAAAGTGCGGGCGTTGTGCGAGGCGTTCCCTATTTATTCGTAACCGTCATTCCCGCGCCCGTCTTCGCAAGAAAGAACTGGCGGGAATCCATAGGGAGGCCAATACAGGTGGCAAGATGGATTCCCGTTTGCACGGGAATGACGGAATAGGTGGTGGGTTATGGAGAAACTGTTTTATGTTTACATACTGGCCAGTACCTATAACGGAACGCTTTATGTGGGGGTCACCTCGAATCTGCCGAAGCGGGTATGGGATCATAAAGAAGGAACCGTCAAGGGATTTACCCAACGCTATGGCGTAAAAATGCTGGTCTATTATGAAGTGCACGACCGCGCAGAATACGCCAAACGCGGGAAAAACAGATAAAGAAATG
>JAHFPR010000258.1 GCA_023269645.1 Alphaproteobacteria bacterium
TCAATTCAATATATTTACTAGGGGGCACGGCGAGGTAAGCGTAATATTCCGTGCCGTCCTGAAACACGCCCTGCGAGAGCACCAGCATCCGCACATAGCCATCCGCTTCCACCAGCATTTCGGGATTGGGAACCACCTGCCGGAAGATCGCCTCCAGTTCCCGCACCTGCTGTTCGTTGGTATGCACCACCATATGCGTTTGTCCCGGCTCCAGCTTCACCCTAGCGCGTTTTGCCTTTCCGCGCAAGCGGGGAGGCGCGGGCGCATTGACTCTTTCCCTGCTTTGCCGTACACTTGGGCATAAATAGCCTGCGGAGGGGCCGCCAAGCAGATGACATACCAGCGTTTTATCGACCGGAAGGACAAGGAAGCCATCATCAAAAGCTGCCCGGATTTCCGCTTCCGGCAGCATGGGCTTCCCCCTTCCTGGGCACTCTACAGCTTCATCATCGGGATGCTGGTGGTGGTGCTCATGATCAATTATATGAGCGTTTCGCTTATCCTCGTGCCCGACAGCGAGCAGACCCCCACCGAAAAAATCCTCATCTTCCTTATCGGCATCAGTTCGCTGCTGCTCGGCATTGCGTTCGCTGCCTATTTCATCATCCGCCGGATAAGTTTCATCGTATTGCACACAGAATTCCAGAACCTTCTGTTTTCCGGTTCCGCCGCGCTTTACAGCGAGTTCATGCTGATCACCCACCCGCAGCACGGCGTGGTGTATTTTGATTACAGTTTTGATCGGTTTTTTGCCGATTCCACCGATAACCCGGATCAGATGGAGCGGCTGCTCTCCTCCGCCGGGTTGAAGGAGGAGGAGAAAAAGAAGCTGGTTGCTGCCATTGCCGAAGGCAAAACCGCAAAAATCCCGTTCTCCGGCACTACCCCCGGAGGAGAGAAGAAAACGCTTGTTCTCCAGTTGGATCCGGTCGAACGCCCCAAAGGTTTCGTCGTCATCCGCGCCTACCCCGCCTGATGCGTAGCCGATGTGCCAAAGCCGCGCTGTTTTCCCCTCTCCCGCGCGCGGGAGAGGATGATTTCGTTTGGCGAACATCGTGAGCCTTACGCAATACGGTGAGAGCACTTTTGCTGCCGGAAACGAAAGAAGCCCTCACCGCAAATCCGGCGAGTAAACTCGCTCGGATTTCCTGCCTCTCCCGCACACGGGAGAGGAGAGACAGGAAAAACTAAACAGCCCTGCCCAATGTGCACATCCTTTTGCATTTTCCGCAGAAAAATGGTATAGTGGGCAAGTAACAGCTGCTCCCCGGAGGGATGGTGTCGCGTGAAAGAAATCTGACGGGCGGAAGCGTACGCCGACAGGGCTTTACCCTGCTGGAGCTTGCCATCGTGCTCGCGATCATCAGTTTCATCATCACCATCAGCGTAGCGGCGGGTAGTTCCATGATTGCGCAGCAGCGGTATGATACCACCTATCAGCGCATGGCACTCATCATGAAGGCGGCAGATGTGTATGCGCGCGTCAACGGCCACCTGCCCTGCCCTGCCGACCCCACGCTCGGCATTGACGACCCCAATTTCGGGGATGGCATCGGCACGGGCGGCGGCACTTCTTCCACCGGTTCCGCGCGGTGCAACGCGGCGAATATCCAGCCTGCCGCCAGTGCGGATGTCACCACCAACGCCCACGGGATGCGCGGTGCGGTTCCGGTGAAGCAGCTCGGCCTTGCCCCACTCGCCGCCATAGATGGATGGGATAGAAAATTTTCTTACGCTGTTTCGGAAATCTACACCCTCCCCGGCAGCCAGGCACTCGGCAAACCGGGCTTCTCCAACCCGGATACGATTGGCAACATCCAGATCGTCACCCCGAATTTCTGCGGGGATTACTGGAATTTCCCCGGCACATCCCACAGAGTGACCAAGGATGCCGCCCTGTTCGTGTTCAGCCACGGGCCGACCGGCTGGGGGGCTTACGTGCGGGACGGAAGCGGCATGATTCCCGACACCTCGCCACGCGCAGAAAGCCCTTTCAGTGCCAGAAATGCTGGCGGTGTCCTTACAAACAGTGCCGACTGGTTCAACCAACGCTTCACTGCTCCCGGCTGGAAGCGTTGGTTGAACCAGTCGGCACTGTTT
>JAHFPR010000101.1 GCA_023269645.1 Alphaproteobacteria bacterium
GGAATGGGCGCGACTTTCCACGCGCTTTCGCGGAGGGCTTTCGTTTCGGGAAGGAAATCCAGCGGAATGCCCTTGCGCCGCTTCTGCTCCTCTTTTTTCCGCGCCTCCAGCAACTCCCGCGCGCGCGCGCCGAAGCGACGCTCCAGCCCCGC
This sequence comes from Alphaproteobacteria bacterium, assembly GCA_023269645.1. Classification (GTDB taxonomy): domain Bacteria; phylum Pseudomonadota; class Alphaproteobacteria; order Rickettsiales; family UBA8987; genus JAHFPR01. The sequence goes on from JAHFPR010000101.1 coordinate 153, forward strand.
CACGAAAGCCAGTGCCTCCGGAGTCAGTATCTCCGCCATCTCCGGCGTGATTTCACTGCGAATCTCGATTCCGCCTGTTTTCGTGTGCATTAGTACTATCTCCAAGATCAATGATTAAGCCTTCGGTACGCAATCAGTGCGGGGTAAAGAACAGGTCTGCACACGATAATCCCGCAAGTTCCTGACAGATGTCGTTGCTGGATGCCCATTGATCGTTAAGTTGCGCCTGCGTTGCCTGCCCGCGGTGAGCTTGCCGGGTAATAAGGGTGAGTTTCTCCATTTCCGCAACTAATTTTTCCGCGTCCACCTGATTGATTTGCCGTGGTAGCTTGCCCTCCCGCGATCCTTTCAAAAGCCTGCACGTCAGAAGTGCATCTTCTGGCAGAGAATCATCGCAGGGGGTGACGGCAATGGTCGAAGCGTTTTTATCCGCTCCGTTGCACCCACCCGCGAGCATCGGGGAAACGGCCAGCATCATGGCGACGGCGAGGCAGATTACTCTCCAGTGTTGCGGCGGCATAACCTCTTCCCTTTACAATCCGTGCAAATACTTATAATAAAAGCCCCACGCGAGAGAACAAGGATAAAGATACAAAGATTAAACCTCGCGGCTAGTAAGCCGCGTAGCTTCAGTGCCACGGAGTGGCTTAGGATCATCTTGTGGGCTAGGAAGCCCACAAGGGAGCGAGCGAGAAATTTATGGCGGATTTTCTGGAAGAAGTGAAACAGGATTTGCGGCGGCAACGCTACGAAGACCTGTTCAACCGTTATAAAATGCACCTGCTGGCACTTGCCATCCTGCTGGTTGCGGGGGCGGGGGCGCAAAGCTGGTATCGCGCGCACCATACCGCCGTGCTGCAGGCAGCGGGTGACCAGTACCGCGAAGCCGCTGCTTTTGTTACCCAGGAAAATGCCGATTCCGCCCTACCGCGCCTGAATGCCGCTGCGGAAAAAGGCACACCGGGCTACAAGCATCTGGCCATGCTCCAGCGCGCGAAAATCCTCACTGATCGCAAGCAGTATGCCGAAGCACAGGTCGCATATGAAACGCTCATCGCGGATAGCTCCGCCGACGTGCTGCTGCGGGATGAGGCGGTGGTGCTTTCCGCCTGGCTGATGCTGGAACACGGGGATAAGGATACGAAAAGCGAGGCCATCACCCAGCGTCTTCAGGCGATGACGGGCGCGGGCAAGCCGTGGAATTATACCGCGCAGGAAGTGCTGGCACTCCAGGCAATCAAAGAGGGTAAAAAAGAGGAGGCACTGAAGCTGCTGCTGCAACTGCAGCAGGATCCCGGCACACCCTCCACCCTCCGCAAGCGGGGCGGGGCATTGTTCGAGGCACTCGGCGGGAAGCTGCCGGAGGAAATGCCGCTGACAAAGCAGGTGGTTGGCAAGGAAAAAACACAGGGAAAGATCGGGAAGTAATATGCAAAAATTACCGGCATTGGCGTGTATCCTGCTGCTTTCGGCCTGCGGCTCTGACTGGCTGGGCGGCGAGGACAGCAAAAAACCGCTCGAAGGCAAGCGCCTTTCCGTGCTGGAAGGATCCATGATGGAAGGACGGGCTGATTTCAAGAACAATAACGCAACGGCGCAGCTTCCGGTGACACTTCCCGCGCCGGAAGTGAATGGCTCCTGGCCATTGCAGCAGGTTTCGCCCGTTTCGCATCCTGCGCTGCCGGGCGGGGCAAAAGGCAGCCTCGCCACCACGCACGCGGCGCATGGTGCGGGGGACGGAACACGACTTTCCTCCGCGCCGGTGGTGGTGGCGGGGAAAGTGTACACGCTCGGTGCGGACGGTGATATTTCCGCGCATTCTGCAGATAATATCCAGAAAGAACTGTGGCATACCGCTATCACTTCCGGCGAAGGTACGCAGGACATGATGGGGCTTGGCATCCTGGAACATAAAGGCGAGGAGGATTTCCTCGGCGGCAACATCGCGTTCGGCGGGGACGCGCTGATCGCCACCACCTGGCGCGGGCAAGTGGTTTCGTTCGATGCGGCCACCGGCAAGACGCGCTGGCAGCGTTCGGTGAAGCTGCCGATCAAATCCGCGCCCGTCATCAAGGAAGGGCGGATTTTCTTCGTCACCACCGACAACCGGCTCTACGCGCTGGACGCACAGGACGGCCACACGCTATGGATGCACGCGGGCATCGCACAAACCACCAGCATCTTCAGTGCCGCCGCCCCCGCCGCGACGGAAACGCAGGTGGTGGTGCTTTATTCCTCCGGCGAAATCTATGCGCTGGATGCGCGCAACGGCAGCGTGAAATGGAGCGATGCCATCGAAAGCCGCAACCACAGCAGGCTTTCCGGCACGTCGCTTTCCGGAACCGCCACGCCGGTGATTTACAAGGGCAGGGTTTACGCCTCCACGTTTGACGGCAGCCTCAGCGCGTTCGACCTGGCCACCGGCCACCGCGTGTGGGTGCTGGATATTGCGAGCCTCCATGCACCGATGGTGGCGGGCGAATTCCTGTTCACGCTTTCTTCGGAGCAGGAGCTTGTCTGCATCCACACGCCGGAAGGAAAAATCAAATGGACGGTAGCCCTGCCCGCGCATACGGACGGCTCCTCGTTCTGGGGCGACAGCAAGGGCGAGCGCATTTTCTGGTCGGGGCCAGTGCTGGCGGGCGGAAAACTGTTCGTGACCGGCTCGCGCGGCTCCATGACCATCCTCTCGCCGGAATCCGGCAAGGCAGAGGGAAATGTCGCCATCCCCAACGAAACCTTCCTGCCCCCTGTGGTGGCAGGCGGCACGATGTACCTGCTGAATAACGGCGGAGAACTGGGGGCGGTGCGTTAGATTAGGTTTCAGGAAGAGGTTTCAGCAACTTCTTCTTGACTGAAACCTGTTCCTGAAACCTGAAACCTCGACTACCTATGCTCAAACTCGCTATTATAGGCCGCCCGAACGTCGGCAAATCCACCTTATTCAACCGCCTGGTTGGGAAGAGCGTAGCCATTGTGGACGCGACCCCCGGTGTCACGCGCGACCGCAAGGAAGGCAACGCACGGCTGGGGCCACTTTCCTTCGTTGTGGTGGATACGGCGGGGCTGGAACAGGCAGAGACAGGAACTCTCCAGGCGCAGATGATGGATCAGACCGTCATTGCGATGGAAGAAGCGGAGTTGCTGATGCTGGTGATTGACGGGCGCGCGGGGCTGCATCCGCTGGACGAGCATTTTGCGCTGGCGGTGCGGAAAACCGGCAAGCCCGTCGTGCTGGTGGTGAATAAATGCGAGGGAAAGCTGCGCGCGGGCATTCAGGAAGCGTACCAGCTTGGCCTCGGCGACCCGGTTCCCGTTTCCGCCGAGCATGGGGATGGCATGGCCGACCTCCACGATGCGCTTGTGGCTGCCGCTGAAAAGGCGGGGCTGGATCTGGAGGGGGAAGCGCAAACCCCCTCCGGCGATACCCTCCAGCTTGCCATCGCAGGCCGCCCGAACGTAGGGAAATCCACGCTATTCAACCGATTGCTCAAGGAAGAACGCTCCATCGCCAGCCCGGTGGCCGGAACCACGCGCGACGCGATTTACGCCGATTGGGAATATGACGGAAAACCCGTGCGGCTGGTGGATACGGCGGGGCTGCGCCGCCGCGCCAAACGCGAAGGCAAGCTGGAGCTGAAATCGGTGGAGGATAGCTACCGCGCCATTCAGTATGCCAACGTGGTCATCCTGGTGGTGGAGGGAACCGACCCGCTCAACAAGGTGGATTTGCAGCTTGCTTCCCATATTCTGGAGGAAGGGCGCGGCCTGGTGATCGCAGTGAACAAGTGGGACGTGGTGGAGGATAAGGAAAAAACGCGCGGTGATCTCAAAGCGCAACTGCAATATTCGCTGGCGCAGGGCGCGGGGCTGCCGGTGGTGATGATCTCCGCCCTGAACGGCACGAAAATCCACGACGCGATGCAGGCCTGTTTCGCAGTGCTGGAACGCTGGAACAAGCGTATCTCAACCGCTAAGTTGAATAAATGGCTGAACGAGGCGACGCAACGCCACGAGCCGCCTTTAAGCAAAGGCAGGCGCATCAAAATCCGCTACATGACGCAGGTGAAAGCCCGCCCCCCCACCTTTGTGCTGTTTTCAAGCAGCCACATCGCGGATTTGCCGGAAAGCTACCTCCGCTACCTCATCGGCGGCCTGCGCGAAACCTTCGACCTGGATGGTGTGCCCATCCGGATGCTGATGCGGAAAGAAGAAAATCCGTTCGATAAGGACTAGCAGGGATGCTATTATACTGTAACCATCCCCTGGCGAAAGGGAGCAGGCCATGACATTATCCGGCGCACAGACACTCACCCCGCACCCCCCCGACCCGCAGGAAGCAGGTGCGCGGCGCGACTACCGCGACGTGATCGCACGGCTGGAAGCCGTGCCCCATATGCTCAAGGGCAAAATCCCGACGGCACTTGTTCCGCAAACCCTCATCGCGCCGTATCAGATCAAGGTGATCTTCCACACGGGGGAATATGCGCTCGGCGGGCGCAACTCCATCAACTGCAACAACCAGGTGCGCGTGTTCGGGGATGCCGGGCAGGAAAGACCCGCCATCGTCATCGGCCACCACGTGGAAACCGCCAAGGGTGTGGTGTTCCTTGCGGGCGGCGAGCATCGGAATGACCGGGCAATGAATGTTTCCTTCCGCCATTTCGTGGACATCAAGCAGATCTGGCAGAAGCAAGGCGTGGATTTTCAGGGTTGCTTCAGCCGTGGCGAAACGCGCATCGGGGATGCGGTGGTGATCGGCACGAACGCCATTATCCGTTCGGGCGTTACCCTCGGCACGGGCGCGGTGATCGGCGCGGGCGCGGTGGTGACGAGGGACGTTCCGCCGTTCGCCATCGTGGCGGGCAACCCTGCAAAACTCATCCGCCACCGTTTCGACGAAGCCACCATCGCCGACCTGTTGAAAATCCGCTGGTGGGATTTCCGCCTGGGCTTTCTGACCAACAACATCCGCGAAATCTGCGAGTTGCCGAAGCCGGAATTGCGGCAGAAATACCTTAACCTTCCGCCGGAAGTTTATGAATCCGGCGCGGAAAACCGCATCGTGTTCCAGCAGATCGGCGGGGAGGATTCCGGCAGGATTGATGTTATCGGCGCGGAAGTGGCCGGGAAATTCATCGCCAGGCAGGATTTGCCTGCGGAATTCCGGTTTTTCCTCGACCAGTTCCAGAATACTCCCGATGACATCACCTATTTCATCAAGGATATTTTCGCGCTTTCCGGGCTGACCGGAAAGATGTGATTTTTGGTGCTTATATGCTGTATAAATCCGGCATTCCCTGAATTTTTGTAAAGCAAAAATTCTAGGGGAATCCATGTTTGCTGCAAGGGTGGATCGCCCTAGAATCGCTACGCGATTCAGGCGATGACGGGGTGGGTTCGTAAAGTGTATAATATGTTTTTTCCAGAAGACAGATGACAGGAGCCGGATGACAGCCTAAAATCCATCATCCATCATCCATCATCCATCATCCAAATGCGCCGCCTGATTAAAAAACTCTTTGCCATCAGCGCGGAAAAGCCGCACCACGCGCTGTTCCGCAGCACGGCACTGGTGGCACTTATCCCCCTCATGACGCTGGCCATCCTCGTGTCCAACGGGGAACTGGCCATGTCCACCGCCCTGCTGACCGGCTCGATGGTGTTCGTCGTCGCTATTATTTTTGTACGGCCTTACGTTAACAATATCGCTGCCCTCACCCGCTATGTGTGGCAGCTTTCCCGCGATGAAAAAGTAGACGCGCCGGATTTGAGCTTCCTCAGCAACGTGGATGAGCTGACAACCGCCATCAGCGAGCTGCATACATCGTGGGAAAAGCGTCGCCGCCATCTGGAAGCCGCGCTCGCGGAAAGCCGCATCCTCATTGACAGCCTGCCCGACATCATCCTGCTGCTCAACTATGAGCACCGCGTCACCCGCACCAACAGCCGCGTCAAGCGTATGTTCGCCGGCAAATTCTTCCAGGAAACGCTGGACAGCATCACCGAAGATCCGGAAATAAGGCATACCGCCGCCCTCGTGATGAAAGACCATATGGGGCGGGACGTGTATTTCTATCTGGATGAGCCATATGACCGCCATTTCCTGGTGCGAATCGAGCGTTTCCCTGTGCTCACTTCCGGGGAAATCGCACTTATCGTGGTGATGCACGATATTACCGAACTCAAGCATACCGAAAAGATGCTCTCGGATTTTGTTGCCAACGCGAGCCATGAAATCCGCACACCGCTGGCCAGCATCGCGGGGCTGATCGAAACGCTCCAGACCACCGCGCGCGACGATCCGCAGGCACTCGAACAGTTCCTCGCGGTGATGGATACCCAGGCGCGCCGCATGACCAAACTGGTGAACGGCCTGCTCTCGCTCTCGCAGATCGAGCGGAATATCCATACCCCGCCCACCGGCCTCGTGCACGTTCCCACCGTGCTCCGCAACATCCAGGCGCAGATGTCGCTCTACGCCGATGAAAAAGACATGACCATCAACCTAGAAGCCGACAACACCATTCCCGTCATCACCGGCGAGGTGGACGAAATCTCGCTCATGTTCGAGAACATCGTCAGCAACGCGATCAAATACGGCTACGACGGCACGGACGTACGCATCTCCGCGCGCCTGGAGGAAAACAGCCTGCCGGACGAGCCGATGTTGCGCGATGTGGAAAAGTTCGTGCGGGTGGAAGTGCGCGACCGTGGCATCGGCATCGCGCGCGAATATATCCCGCGCCTCACCGAGCGGTTCTTCCGCATTGATCAGGCGCGCTCCCGCAAGGTGCGGGGAACGGGGCTGGGGCTGTCCATCACGAAATATGTGCTGGAGCGTCATCACGGGCTGCTGAAAGTGGAAAGTGTGCCTCACGAGGGCAGCGTGTTTACCGTATATCTTCCGGTAACGGAGATTTGAATGGCTACATGGTTTGGCATAGGGGTTGTAGGTTCTGGTGGGAGCCTGTACCCTGTGAAACGTAACTTTTTCGGATAACACATGAACGATAAAGCAGCCAGCATCGGTATCAAGCCCTATATCCTGATCGTGGAGGACGAGGATGCCATTTCCCTCATGCTCCGCTATAATCTGGAGAAAGACGGCTTCGAGGTGAAAATCGTGGAAGACGGAGACACCGCCCTCTATGAGGTGGAGGAGCGCAAGCCCGATCTCATGCTGCTG
>JAHFPR010000259.1 GCA_023269645.1 Alphaproteobacteria bacterium
CTTACCAGGGCGCGGCCACCGGCGTGGGCGGTATCCTCCGCGATGTGTTCACGATGGGCGCGCGGCCTATCGCGCTGATCAACGCACTCCGCTTCGGCGAATGGAAAAACCCCCGCACGCGCCATCTGGTGAGCGGCGTGGTGAACGGCATCGGCGGCTACGGCAATTGCGTGGGCATCCCCACCGTGGGCGGGGAATGCACGTTCCATGCTTCCTATAACGGCAATAATCTGGTGAACGCGATGGCGGTGGGGCTTGCGGGCGCGGACAGGATATTCTATTCCGCCGCCACGGAAATCGGCGCGGCGGTGATTTACGCCGGATCGAAAACGGGGCGGGATGGCATCCACGGTGCTACGATGGCTTCCAGCGAATTCGATGAGGACTCCCAGGATAAACGCCCGACCGTGCAGGTGGGCGATCCGTTCATGGAAAAGAAGGTGATGGAAGCCTGCCTGGAGCTGATGCGGGAGGATGCCATCGTTGCCATTCAGGATATGGGTGCGGCAGGGCTGACGTGCTCCTCGCTGGAAATGGCCTCCAAGGGCAATGCGGGCATCGAGATGAACCTCGACCTTGTGCCGGTGCGCGAGGAGAAAATGACCCCCTACGAAATCATGCTCTCCGAAAGCCAGGAGCGGATGCTGATGGTCATCAAGCCGGGGCACGAGCACATCGCCAAGGATATTTTCGACAAGTGGGAAGTGGATAACGCCGTCATCGGGAAAATCACCGATACCGGACGCATGGTGCTGACGATGGGTGGAAAGGAAGTCTGTGACATCCCCGTGAAGCCGCTTTCAGACGACGCGCCGGTGTATGACCGTCCGTGGAAGCCAACCCCTCGCCGCGAGGAAATAGTGATAGATACCAAAGCCAGCCCGGCGAAATTGCTGGAGGATCTGAAGAAACTGCTCGCCTCGCCCGACCTGTGCAGCAAGCGGTGGATCTGGGAGCAATACGACCATATGGTGATGGGCGATACCATCGCGCGCCCCGGTGGAGATGCCGCGCTCATCCGCATCCACGGCACGAAAAAAGCGGTGGCACTCACCAGCGATTGCACCCCGCGCTATTGCTACGCCGATCCGGTGGAAGGCGGCAAGCAGGCCGTGGCGGAAGCATGGCGGAACCTCACCGCGTCGGGCGCGAAGCCGCTGGCCATCACCAACTGCCTGAATTTCGGCAATCCGGAAAAGCCGGAAGTCATGGGACAGATTGTCGGCTGCCTGAAGGGCATGGTGGAAGCCTGCACGGTGCTGGAATTCCCGGTGACGGGCGGCAACGCCTCGCTTTACAATGAAACGAACGGTGCTTCCATCCAGCCCACGCCGAACATCGGCGGGGTGGGGCTGATGGAGGATTATACGAAAGCGGTGGGCATGGCGTTCAAGGAGGAAGGCCACACCATCATCCGCATCGGCGATATGAAGGGGCATCTGGGCAGCTCGCTTTACCTGCGCGAAATCGCGGGGCGGGAAGACGGCCCCGCGCCGGAAGTTGACCTGGAAATGGAAAAACGCCACGGCGATTTCATCCGCCTGTGCATCGCCAAAGGCTGGGTGACTTCCTGCCATGATGTTTCGGACGGCGGCCAGCTTGTGGCACTTGCGGAAATGGCGATCGCGGGGAATGTGGGGGCGAATATCAGCGTGGCGTCGGATGCCGCGCGCGCCTTCGGGGAGGATCAGGGGCGTTACATCGTTACCGCGACGCACGAAATGGCCGAGCGCATCGTCACCTGCGCTCCGGAAAAAGGTGTGCCCGCGATGGTCATCGGCGAAACCGGCGGCGATAAATTCGTGCTGGACGATGTGGGCGTACCGGTTGCGGAACTCCGCCGCATCAACGAACGCGCGCTTCCGGATTACATGGCGCGATAATACTGTCCTAATTTTGTCATCGCCTGAATTTTCGTAGAAAATTCTAGGGCGATCCATAGCGCGGCAGGCATGGATTCCCCTAGAATTTGCCTGCGGCAAATTCAGGGAATGACGGTTACTCTATGAAATCAGGCCAGTACCTGGCGGGATAATCCGCTTGGCTTTCAGGGGGTCACCCTCTATAAATGCAGCTATGCCAAGCGCGCCCCTGAAAA
>JAHFPR010000011.1:0-3550 GCA_023269645.1 Alphaproteobacteria bacterium
TCGCCGGAACTTCCCGGCGGCAGGCCGATTTCAGCGGAGGAAGATACCTCGCTGATGGTCGCTTTCCTGGAAAATGAGGGATTTGAATACCGGCACATAAGGCAGATCACGGATGCGCTCCGTGCTCTCAACCCCAGTGATGCGTCGTATAGCTTCGTTGCACGGCTCAATGCGGATCAATCCTGCGACCCCGAAATAACCGATGCGCGCGATGCAACCTATCAGCACCGCCTGGTCGGGAAGGTGCTGAACAATGAGGGCGCGCTGCAAGACCCTCCCCCATATGTTCAGGAAAATTATCTCGTCCGGCTGCACGGCCAGGATCATTACCATATTCCGGCAAACCCTCCCGAAGCCCTCCTGCCCGTATTGAAACAGGTATTGCGTACCCGCAAGGAAGTGGCGACACGGCTGGAGCAAGTAGAAAACCCGCAGGGAAACAAGGATAAAGCGTCAGCCACCGCCGCCCTGCACGATCCTTCCGAGGGACTTATCATGCGGGAGGAAATGCTCGACAGGCTGAAAGATGCCGCGCAGTTTGCGGATGCTCACAACAAAGCATTGTTCCGCGCCGCCATTGAAGCACTGGCACTGCCGGAAAAGCATCCCGTGAACACCCCGCCGCAGATAAAATATCCCGATCAGCCATTGCCCCCTTCGGATGAAGCCTATTACATGGCACTGATGTATAAGGAAGCCATCTGGGATGTTCCCCTGCCACAGGAAAGCCGCGACCTCATCCATGAAAAACTCGCGGCGGATTTCGGGAAACACGGACTGGATATTGGCAGTGGGGGCGTGGAGGATATTGCCACCTTCGGGGATATGATGTTCGTGCAGGAGCGGCTGGCAACCAAATCCCTGAAATACCCCTATAACATCGGGTTATCGCACTATACGGCGCGCACGGTAGAAGTAGCTTCGGAAGTGGCGGATCAGGCGGGAATCAAAGCAGCCTATACGCTCTATCTGGAAAACCACAAGCCGCGCCCGATCCAGAGCCAGGAAGAACTGGATCAGGAATATAACCCCGCAAAGCGGCAGGAACGGGACAGAGCAATGCAGCGTTCGCTTAAAAGAAACCCGATGGACTCCGGCCAAGCCCCGCAGGAGGGTCAGCCGCTTTCCCTGATAAGCTACCTCCGCGAGCGGCTCGGCGGCGGTTTATCGCGCGGGCGGTGACATTTCCAGCATCCGCAGCAGCGGCTTGCGGGCGGCATCCATCAGCGCGGCACTCATTGCGATGGCGGGCGCGCGATCCCGCATACACACATAAAGTTTCTCCAGCGTGTTGAGCTTCATGAACGGGCAGGTGTTGCAGGTGGCGCACGCCCCCTCCCCCATGCCGGGCACATCGTGGAAGATGCTTTCCGGATACGCCTTTTTCATCTGGTGGATGATGCCCGGCTCGGTGAGCACGATGAATTCCCGCCCCGCATTCTGCTTCGTAAAATCAATCAGCGAGCGGGTGGAGCCGATATGTTCCGCATAGCGCAGCAGTGCCTCCGGGCATTCCGGATGCGCGATGATGTGCGCCTGCGGGTGGCGGTGGCGGAGCTTCACCAGTTCCTTCTCCGAGAACTGCTCATGCACCGCGCAGGTTCCTTCCCACAGCAGCATCTCGCGCCCGGTTTTTCGGATAAGGTAGCCGCCAAGGTATTTATCCGGCGCAAAAATGATTTTCTGGGATTCCGGAATCTGGCGGATGATGGCCTCCGCGTTGGAAGATGTCACGATAATATCCGAAAGTGCCTTCACCTCCGCCGAGCAGTTGATGTAGGTGAGCGCGATATGATCCGGATGAAGCTCCCGGAACGCGCGGAAACGCTCCGGCGGACAGGATTGCTCCAGCGTGCAGCCCGCGTTCATGTCCGGCAGCAGCACGGTTTTATCGGAGCTGACAATTTTCGCCACCTCCGCCATGAATTTCACGCCGCAGAACACGATCACCTCCGCATCCGTGGCCGCCGCCCTGCGTGATAAATCCAACGAATCCCCCACGATATCGGCGATGTCCTGCTACTCCGTCTCCTGATAATAATGCGCGAGGATAACGGCGTTCATCCGCCGCTTGAGGCGACGTATCTCCGCTTCGAGATCGAGAGGGGTGTGGTGTTGGAATGTGGGTTGCATGGGGTTTTCTGTACCCGTCATGCCCTGAATTTGCGAAGCAAATTCTAGGGGCATCCATCTAGCCACGCACTCGTTGCAGCATGGATCGCCCTAGAATCGCTACGCGATTCAGGCGATGACGATTTTTTGCATTTCCTTTAACATTTTATTAAACGCTTTGTGCTAGTATAACGGCTATCGGTCTAAAATACCAGAGAAATCAGGGGGTTTGTTATGAGCAAAAAGCCACAGGAATTGCCCGAAGAACTAAAGCCCATCGTGGCGACACTCTGGGAAAAGCATTTTCCCGATATTGACCCGAACAACACCACACCCGACGGCAAACCCTTTTTGGAACTTCTCCATAATCTAGCGGAACGCAACCATCAGATGCTGAAACAAGGGACGGTGCAGAGCTTGCACGATACATTCGATGCGCGGTTTGAAGTGGAGGAGGCACTACCAGCCATGAACGGATACAGTGGTCATCTAGTTTCTACCAACTATAAACTATCGAGTTTCGGCGTGGAACTTGAAGCGGCGATACAGCAGCATCTTGGGCTGGAGCCTGAAGAAAACCGGGGTCGCGGGCGGTGACAGCCATCATTCCGCCTTTTGCGGCGCGCCGGCGGAAGCCTCCCGCAACTCTCCCGGCTGATACACATTGGAGCGAAGAATATCCAGCCGCACCAGCAGCATGGGTTCTGTGATGCCGCTTTTCGCAATAGCATCCGTCACAGTCAACGCCTCCACGTCCTTATACTCCTCCGCCGAGCGGAACACGCGGTATTGCACCACCTCCGGCACGGCCGGTTGCTTCACCTGCAGCTTCAGCGGCGCGAAACCCTTTTCAAGTGGCCGCCACGGTATGGGTTGATGTTCGGTCATGGTATCTTGTCATCCTGAGGCGAAGCCGAAGGATCTCCCGCCGCATGAGATCCTTCGCTACGCTCAGGATAACAGTTGCGATTTCCTCTGGAACTCTCCGACGATAACCACTATAACATCCTACAGTAAACCACGCAATCGGGAGCGCATCATGGATAAGCAAAAAGCACTGGACGCGGCCATCAGCCAGATCGAAAAATCCTTTGGCAAGGGTTCGCTGATGAAGCTCGGCTCCAAGGAGGCGATGAAGGTGGAGGCGATTTCTACCGGCAGCCTCGGCCTGGATATTGCTCTGGGCGTGGGCGGCGTTCCGAAAGGGCGCGTCATCGAGATTTACGGCCCGGAAAGCTCCGGCAAAACCACGCTCACCCTCTCTATCGCGGCGCAGTGCCAGAAAAAAGGCGGCACGGTGGCCTTCATTGATGCCGAACACGCGCTTGACCCGGAATACGCCACCAAGCTCGGCGTGAACATTGATAATCTGCTGATCTCCCAGCCCGATACCGGCGAGCAGGCACTGGAAATCGCCGATACGCTGGTGCGCTCCGGC
>JAHFPR010000011.1:3560-9303 GCA_023269645.1 Alphaproteobacteria bacterium
CGAAATGGGCGACGCGACGATGGGTGCGCAGGCGCGGCTGATGAGCCAGGCACTCCGCAAGCTCACCGGCTCCATCGGGCGCACCAACACCACCGTCATCTTCATCAACCAGATCCGCATGAAAATCGGCGTGATGTTCGGCAACCCGGAAACCACCACCGGCGGCAACGCACTGAAATTCTATTCCTCCGTGCGTATTGACATCCGCCGCACCGGCGCGATCAAGGATAAAGAGGAAGTCGTCGGCAGCGCGACCCGCTGCAAAGTGGTAAAAAACAAGGTGGCCGCGCCCTTCCGCCAGGCGGAATTCGAGATTATCTACGGCGAAGGCATCAGCAAGCTCGGCGAGCTGGTAGACCTCGGCGTACAGGGGGACATCGTGGAGAAATCCGGCAGTTGGTTCAGCTATAACAGCCAGCGCATCGGCCAGGGCAAGGAAAATGCCAAGCAGTTTCTGAAGGATAACCCGGCGGTGGCGGACGACATCGAAAAGAAAATCCGCGAAAAACTCACCGGCAAAGCCCCCGTGCCCAAGGCTTCCGCCAAGGCCGAAGTGGCGGAAGAGCTGGAGGAAGCTTCTTAAGTTAGTGGTCAGAGTTTAGAGTTGAGAGTTTAGTAAAAACCACTCAACTCTAAACTCTCAACTCTGGACACTCGCCATGCATTTCCACCTCCTCGCTTATGATGCCACCGATGAAGGCACACTGGAACGCCGCATGGCTGTGCGCGAGGCGCACCTGGCTTACGTGCAGGCAACGAAGGATTCCGGCAACATCCTGATGGGCGCGGCACTGCTGGATGAGGACGGAAAGATGATCGGCTCCGCGCAGGTGCTTGATTTTCCTTCGCAGGATGCGGTAGAAGCCTGGCTCGCGGAAGAACCCTACGTAAAAAATAACGTGTGGGAGGAAGTGACAGTCACCCCCTGCTCCGTGGGGCCAGCGTTTTTGAAGAAGCCAATGTCTTAAAGAAGTGAAGCCATGCCCCACACCATAAATTCCATCCGCGAGGCGTTTCTCTCCTATTTCGAGGGGAAGGGACACGCGCGCATCGTTTCCGCGCCGCTGGTTCCGCACAACGACCCGACGCTGATGTTCACCAATGCGGGGATGGTTCCGTTCAAGAACGTGTTTTCCGGCGCGGAAACGCTGACCGACAAGGGCGGAAAGAAAATCATCCGCGCCACATCCAGCCAGAAATGCGTGCGCGCGGGTGGCAAGCATAATGATCTCGATAACGTGGGCTACACGGCGCGCCACCACACGTTTTTCGAGATGCTTGGCAATTTTTCCTTCGCGGATTATTTCAAGGAGGGCGCGATTCCGTTCGCGTGGGAATTCCTCACGAAAGTGCTTGGCATTCCGGCGGAAAAACTCTCCGTCACCGTGTACCATACAGACGACGAAGCGTTCAATTTGTGGAAAAAACTCACCGGATTTCCGGATAGCAAAATCCTGCGCATTCCCACCAGCGATAATTTCTGGGCGATGGGCGATACCGGCCCCTGTGGTCCATGTTCCGAGATTTTCTACGACCACGGCGTGGGCGAAGGCCAGTGGGCACTGAACCCGGACGGCTCTGACCGCTTCGGCGAGCGATTCGTGGAAATCTGGAACCTCGTGTTCATGCAGTTTGAGGCGATGCCGGACGGCTCACGGGTGAATCTGCCCCGCCCCTGCATTGATACCGGCATGGGGCTGGAGCGCATCGCCGCCGTCCTCCAGGGTGTGCACGATAATTACGATACCGATTTATTCCGCAATTTGATAAGCAATATCAAAGAAATATCGAGCACAGATAATGTTGAACATAAAGCCTCTTACCGCGTCATCGCCGACCATCTGCGCTCCTGTTCCTTCCTGCTTGCGGATGGCGTGACGCCCTCCAACGAGGGGCGCGGCTATGTGCTCCGCCGCATCATGCGCCGTGGGATGCGCCATGCGCATATCCTGGGCTGCAGGGAACCGCTGATGTACAGGCTCCTCCCCGCGCTGATCGCGGAAATGGGCGCGGCCTACCCCGAACTCATCCGCGCACAGGCACTGATCACGGAAACGCTAAAAATCGAGGAGGAACGCTTCAAGGAAACACTGGAGCGCGGACTTAAACTGTTAGATGAAGAAGTGGGAAAAATAAAAAATAACAGTAGCCTGCCCGGCGAAGTTGCCTTCAAACTTTATGATACCTACGGCTTCCCGCTCGACCTGACGCAGGATATTCTGCGCGGGCAAAACAGGGAGGTTGACCTCGCCGGATTCGACAAGGCGATGGAAGCGCAGCGCACCCGTGCCCGCGCCGCCTGGGCAGGCAGCGGCGAGGCAGCAACCTCCACCCTGTGGCTCTCCCTGCGCGAGAAACACGGCGCAACGGAATTCCTGGGCTATGACACCACAAAAGCCAGCGGCAAGGTTATTTCCCTGATAAAAGATGGCGGAGAAATCACCGCCTCCGGGGCAGGCGAAACCGTCATGCTGCTCACCAACCAGACCCCCTTCTATGCCGAATCCGGCGGGCAGGCGGGTGATCGCGGTATCATCCACACAGGCACTTTTGAAATGCAGGTGGAAGATGTGAAAAAACAGGCGGGCGGGCTGCACGTGCATATCGGGAAAGTCACCCAAGGCAGCCTGAAAACCGGAGATGTCGTGGAGATGCAGGTGGATGAAGCGCGCCGCAACGGCCTCCGCGCGCACCACTCCGCCACACACCTGCTCCACGCGGCACTGCATCACGTGCTGGGCAAACAGGTGACACAGAAAGGCTCGCTGGTGGAGGCAGATTATTTCCGGTTCGATTTCAACCATCCCAAAGGGCTGACGCCGGAGGAAAAGCTGGAAATCGAGCAGCAGGTGAACGCGGTGATCGCGCAGAAGCAGGACATCACCACCAGAATCATGACCCCCGATGAGGCGATTGCGGCAGGCGCAATGGCACTGTTCGGTGAGAAATACGGAGACGAGGTGCGCGTCCTCAGCATGGGCAAGGGTGATAATCAGGGCTTCTTCTCCATCGAACTCTGCGGCGGAACGCACGCGCGCAACACGGGGGATATAGCGAGATTCGTCATTACCTCCGAAAGCTCGGCGGCGGCAGGGATTCGCCGCATCGAGGCCGCCACCGGCAAGGCGGCGGATGCCTGGCTCGCCGGGCAAACGCAGAAACAGGCGGAGGAAGAAACACGCCGCATGGCCGCCGAGGAAGCAAAAGCCGCGCAGGCCGGTTCGTTCGGCCAGGTGCGGGAGGCTTTCCGCAAGGTGATCGGGGAAGCGCAGACGGTGGGCAACGTCACCTTCCTGGGACGGGCGATTGAAGGTGTGCAGGGCAAGGATCTGCGCATATTGGTGGATGATTTCAAGGCGGCAGCCGGTTCCGGCGTGGTGGCGATTGTTACCAGCGCGGACGGCAAGGCGAGCATCGTGGTGGGCGTGACGGACGACCTGCACAGCAGGCTCAACGCCGTGGAACTGGTGAAAAAAGGCGTGGAGGTGCTCGGCGGCAAGGGCGGCGGCGGCAGACCGGATTTCGCCCAGGGCGGCGGCCCGAATGCAGCCAAAGCGGAAGATGCACTGGAAGTGATTAGGGGGATGATTGGGTAGTTGTCACCCCGCACTTGTTGCGGGGTTATTTCTGGGGATGTAGTGAGTATCCAATATGCAAAGGCACACTTTCTCTTGCTGCTATGGAAAAACAACAAAATAACCCCGCAACAAGTGCGGGGTGACAAGGAAATCATATGACAAACACACTCGCAAAACTCCAGACCCTCATCGCAGCGCGCCGCAGCGCGTCGCCGGAAACATCCTATGTGGCCGGGCTATTCGCCCAGGGCACAAAGAAAATCGCCGAGAAGGTGGGCGAGGAGGCGGTGGAAGCCGTGATTGCCGCCGTCGCGGAGGGGAAACCGGAACTCATCGCCGAAAGCGCCGACCTGCTGTTCCATCTTTCCGTGCTGTGGGCGGATCGCGGCGTGACACCGGAAGAGGTCATGGCCGAACTCGAAAAGCGCATGGGCATCTCTGGCCTCGATGAAAAAGCAGCGCGCAAGGCGAAGGAAAAGGGGAAATAGGTTTCAGGAAGAGGTTTCAGGTTTCTGTTCTTTTGCTGAAACCTGTTCCTGAAACCTCCTACCCAACTGCGCCTTGTGCTTCTCCGATAATTCCGCGCGCACATGGATGTTCTCCCCGTCCACTTCTGTATGCACGTTTTCGCCGTTTCTGTAGAGCCATGCCAGCGTTTTGCCGTCGCTGGCGGGGAGGATAATCTCCACCTTGCTGTGCTTCGCCGCGAAGAAGCCATCCACCGCTTCCAACAACGCCTCCACGCCCTCGCCCGTCAGCGCGGAAACCTCGACATGGCGGGTGCGTTTGCCCTGAAGCCGTGCGCGCGCCGTTTCATCCATCCTGTCAATTTTGTTGAGTACTTCGATGAGGCTTTCATCCAGCCGCGATTCCAGCCCCAGATCAGCCAGCACTTTCAGCACATCCTGCTTCTGCGCGCCCGTGTCGTCGCAGGCGATGTCGCGCACGTGGAGGATGAGATCAGCCTCCAGCACTTCCTCCAGCGTGGCGCGGAATGCGGCGATAAGCTCGGTCGGCAGATCGGAAATAAACCCTACCGTATCCGAGAGAATCACCTGCCGCTTTGAGGGCAACACCACCTTCCGCATGGTGGGATCAAGCGTGGCGAACAGCGTATCCTCAGCAAACACATCTGCGCCCGTCAATCGGTTGAACAGCGTGGATTTTCCCGCGTTGGTATAGCCCACCAGTGCCACCACCGGATAGGGCACTTTATGCCGCGCTTCCCGGTGCAACGCGCGGGTTTTCTTCACCGTTTCAAGCTCGCGCCGGATTTTGGCGATGCGGTCGCGGATGACGCGCCGGTCGGATTCTATCTGGCTTTCGCCGGGGCCACCGAGGAAGCCGAATCCGCCGCGCTGCCGCTCAAGGTGCGTCCAGCTCCGCACCAGGCGGGATTTCTGGTAATCAAGCGCGGCCAGCTCCACCTGCAGCACCCCTTCCCGCGTGTTCGCGCGCGCGCCGAAAATTTCGAGAATCAGCGCGGTACGGTCAATCACCTTACATTTCCACGCTTTCTCCAGATTGCGCTGCTGCGTTGGGCTTAAGGCGCAATCCATGATGACAAGTGCCACCCCGTTCGCCGCGATAAGCGCGCCAAGTTCCTCCACTTTGCCCTCACCGAGATACGTGCCGGAACGCACCTCGCGCAGATGCAGCAGCACCGGCTCCGCGAGTTCGAGATCAATCGCTTCGGCCAGGCGGCAGGCCTCCTCCAGCCGCGCGACCGGGCTGCGCAGATCCACCTCCCCGCGCGAATGCATATGGGTGTGGATGACGAGTGCACGACTCTCAGTAACCGCCTGCTTTTTTTCCATAATTCTTGTCCTGTACTGTTGTCTGTAGCGATTATCGTCATTCCCTGAATTTTTGTGAAACAAAAATTCTAGGGGAATCCATCCCGCCATGTACTGTGCCTTGCGATGGATCGCCCTAGAATCGCTTTGCGATTCAGGCGATGACGGGATTGTCCCGGAAAGACCTCATCACCTCATAACTCCTGTTCCATGCGGCGATGCTTGATGCGGGCGAAGCGTTGCACTTCCTCGTTCAGCGCGTCCGCCGTAAAATGCATCTCCACCACCGGCGAGCGATCCGCCGCGATTACAAACTTACACGCATCCTTAATCACTTCGTGCCGGTGATTCCCCACCAGCGCGTAAGTT
>JAHFPR010000011.1:9313-20710 GCA_023269645.1 Alphaproteobacteria bacterium
TTTTCCATCTGCCCGGCGTGGCGATCATGCGCGCCGTGGATGCCATAAATATCCGCGTGTCCCGGCACGCTGGTGTTGGGATTATACACCACATACCCGCCCGCGCTGATGAACTGATCCACCCCCCAGGGCGGGCGCAGCACAAAATTGAACGGAACCCGCGCCATATGCACCGAACGCCCACTATACCCATAATCCGCGCCATCGGCCAGCACATCTTCCAGCAGGGAAGCATGATTGCTTATGTCTTCGGTATAGGTTTCTCCGCCCCCTTCCGAAGTATTGGCATCCGATGCGCCATCTTCCGCGCCGTCCTTCCGCGCATAGAGCTTGCGGAACACCTCGTCCGGAAGCACCTTCGCATCACAGGTGCGGAGCTTTTCCGCCAGCGTTTCGCCCGCTCCGTTGCCGAGATTATACACGATCCAGTCCCCCGCATGGGCGACGCTGAAAGTTTCCGTATGACCTTCGTTGCGGGTTTCCACGCGCACACGCCCGCCCGCCTTCACGCGGTAAGCGTACACGTCCGTCACCTTCTGCACCTCTGTCATCCGCGCAAGATCAATGGATGCCGGCTCGATACGGTAATAACGCTCGCCCTGATGCTGCACGGTTTCGATGGTCACGGGGGTGAGTATAGCAGTCGCCTGTATCTTGTCACCCCGCACTTGTTGCGGGGTTAAATTTTTTAGGTTATAACCCCGCAATCGCTTCGTTCTGCGGGGCGACATTGCTGAAACCTGAAACCCCAAACCTCGCCATGCACATCATCCTTGCACAACCGAGAGGCTTCTGCGCCGGAGTGGATCGCGCCATCGAGATCGTCGAGAAGGCGATTGCGCTGTATGGCGCGCCGGTCTATGTGCGGCATGAGATCGTGCATAATAAATACGTGGTGGAGGATTTGAAGCGGAAAGGCGCGGTGTTCGTGGAGGAAGTGAGCGACATTCCCGACGGCGCGATCACCGTGTTCTCCGCGCATGGCGTTTCCGAGAAGGTGGAAAATTCCGCGAAGTTGCGCGCGCTCCCCGTGATTGATGCCACCTGCCCGCTTGTCACCAAGGTGCATAAGGAGGCGCAGCGGAATGAGGCGGAAGGCCGACAGCTTATCCTCATCGGCCACGCGGGGCATCCGGAGGTAGAGGGCACTTCCGGGCGCGTAAAACAGGAAGTGCTGCTGGTGCAATCGGCGGAGGATGTGGCAAAGCTCGAAGTAGCCAACCCGGAAAACTTGAGCTATGTCACCCAAACCACCCTCAGCGTGAACGATACACGGCACATCATCGCGGCACTGAAAGCGCGTTTCCCCGCCATCCAAGGCCCTGATTTGAAGGACATCTGCTACGCCACGCAGAATCGGCAGGATGCGGTGGAGAAACTGGCCGGGCAGGTGGATTTGCTGGTGGTGGTGGGCGCGGCGAACAGCTCCAACTCCAACCGCCTGCGCGATTTGGGGCAGGAGATGGGCACAAAATCCCACCTCGTCAACGATGCCTCCATGATTCAGGATAGCTGGCTTGCGGGCGTGGAAACAGTAGGGATTACAGCGGGTGCATCCGCCCCGGAAGTGCTGGTGCAGGGCGTGGTGGATTACCTGTGCGCTTATGCGCCGGGAAGCACCGTCACCCTCATGCACGGCGATCCGGAAAACGTCCGCTTCAAACTCCCGAAAGAAGTGCAGCAGAAGGTGTATGGGACATGACAGAACTGTCATCCCGCATCCCCGCCTACGCGAGGACAGGCTTGTTGCGGGGTTAATTTTTCTCGTATATAACCCCGCAATCGTTTCACTCTGCGGTGTGACATCAGGAGCAACATGACCGACCACATCTCCCCCTTCGCCAGTGATTTCCCGGATATGCCGCCCGTGCCGGGTGTGCGGCTTGCTGCGGGCGCGAGCGGAATGCGCTATAAAAAGCGGAATGACGTTATGCTGGTAGAGCTTGCGGAAGGCACACAAGTTGCGGGCGTGTTCACGAAAAACGCCATGACGGGTGCGCCGGTGGATTGGTGCAAATCCATCCTGAAAGCAAAAGGTTCTGGGGGCTCTGGCCGGGGCTTGATCGTCAATGCGGGGATTTCCAACGTGTTCACCGGCGCGGCGGGGCTGGCACTGGCGAAGGATACCGCGAGTGCCGTGGCGCATCTGCTGCATTGCGCGCCGGAGGAAATCTACGTGTCCTCCACCGGCATCATCGGCGAACTGCCCGACAAGGAAAAAATCATCACCCTCCTGCCCACGCTGCGGCACAAACTCTCGGAAACCGCGTGGTCGCAGGCGGCGCGCGCCATCAACACCACCGACACTTTCACCAAGGGCATCACCCGCACCGCGATGATCGGCAACACGAAGGTGACCCTCAACGGCTTCATCAAGGGTTCGGGGATGATCGAGCCAAACATGGCCACCATGCTGGGTTACGTGTTCACCGACGCGAAGATTCCCGCACCCGTGCTGCAGGAATTGCTGAAAGCGGATGTGGAAGTTTCCTATAACTGCATGACGGTGGATAGCGATACCTCCACCAGCGACACCATTCTGGTGTTTGCCACCGGCCAGGCGCAGCATTGGGAAGTGACTGCCGCCGATGCACCGGAGCTTGCGGATTTCCGCGATAAATTGCGGGAAATTCACGTGGAACTCGCCAAACTCGTGGCAATGGACGGCGAGGGTATTTCCAAATTCATCACGGTAAAGGTGCGGGGCGCGAAATCCTTTGCCTCCGCGCGGGTGATCGCAAAATCCATCGCCAATTCTCCGCTGGTAAAAACCGCTATCGCAGGGGAGGATGCTAACTGGGGGCGCATCGCAATGGCCATCGGAAAATCCGGGGAGAAGGTGAATCCCGGTAAAACCTCCATCCGGTTCGGCACACATTTAATTGCGAAAGACGGCTGCAAAAACCCGGATTACAAAGAGGAACAGGGCGCGGCCTACCTCAAGGGCAAGCGCATAGACATCACCGCCGATGTGGGCGTCGGCACGGGCGAAGCAACTGTGTGGACGTGCGATTTAACGCATGAATATATTGCGATTAATGCGGATTACAGGAGTTAGGTTTCAGGAACAGTGAACAGGTTTCAGCGGTTCTTTGCTAAAACCTGTTCCTGAAACCTGTTCCTACACCTCAATCCCGTATTTCTTCCGGAGCAGCGCGCGCACTTCCGCAGTCGGCTCCTCGCCGTAACAGGCGGCCAGAACTCGGCCATATGCTTCCAGGTTCATATCCTCGCCCGCTGCCAGTGCCTCGGTGAATGCTGCGATGCGCGGCGGCTCCACGTACACGTAATAAAGCGCGAGCTGGCCGTTGGAATTGTCTATGGCCTTCACCTCGTGAACAAGGTGGGGCTTCTTCGCGATTTCCTTATCCGCGAAGCCCGCCTGATCCGCGACTGCGGCCTCATGCTGCTGTGCCATGCGATTCCTTATCTTTCCGGCGAAGGCTCGCCGATTTCCGGTACGCCCAGCGCACGGTAGCCCACCGGGCGCACCTGCGCCGCGCTCGGCTGCTCCGGTTCTTCCGGATGATCGTTTTTCGTCATACTTCCCCTCCGAATCCTTCCGCCGGGATTCCCCTTTATCACCCGGCAATAATTCTATTCTACTGCAAAATAAGGATTCCCGCAATTTTTTTATCTTTCCCCTTGAATGGTGCGAATCCTGCCCTATATATGGCCTACACTTAACGCGGAAGGGCAATTCTGGCTTTCCGCAGGCAAATTAACCCAACAAGGATGTGGAGAAAAACTATGAAGCTCACACCACTGCATGATCGCGTACTGGTACGCCGTCTGGAAGAGGAAGAAAAGACCGCCGGAGGCATCATCATCCCGGATTCCGCCAAGGAAAAGCCGACCAAGGGCGAAATCGTCGCCGTTGGCAAGGGCGCGCGCGATGAGAGCGGCAAAATCCACCCGCTGGATGTGAAAGCCGGAGATGTCGTGCTGTTCGCCAAATGGGGCGGCACGGAAGTGAAGGTGGATGGCCAGGAGCTGCTCATCCTGAAGGAAACGGATATCCTCGCCATCGTCGAAGAAAAGAAAGGCGGCAAGGTGAAGGCTGCCGCTGGCGGCTGCTGCTAAAAAAGTGAGGATTTAGGGGTTGGGGATTAGGGATTAGCCCAAATCCTGCTAACCCCTAATCCCTAATCCTTAACAACTGTTTACGGAGTAAACCAAATGGCTAAACAAATCGAATTCGGCGCGAAGGCGCGTGAAAAAATCCTCGAAGGCGTAGACATCCTCGCCAATGCGGTGAAGGTGACGCTGGGACCCAAGGGTCGCAACGTCGTGCTTGATAAATCCTACGGCGCACCGCGCATCACCAAGGACGGCGTAACCGTCGCCAAGGAAATCGATCTGGAATGCAAGTTCCAGAATATGGGTGCGCAGATGGTGAAGGAAGTCGCCAGCAAAACCAATGATCTGGCGGGTGATGGAACCACCACCGCCACCGTGCTGGCGCAAGCCATCGTGCGTGAAGGCGCGAAGGCAGTTGCAGCGGGCATGAACCCGATGGATCTGAAGCGCGGCATTGATTTCGCCGTGCAGGAAGCTGTGAAGGCCATCAAGTCGCAGTCCAAGAAAGTGAAGAACAAGCAGGAAATCGCGCAGGTTGGCACGATTTCCGCCAACGGCGACAAGGAAGTCGGCGACAAGATCGCGGAAGCGATGGATCGCGTCGGCAACGAAGGCGTTATCACCGTGGAAGAAGGCAAGAGCCTGGAGTTCGAGCTGGAAGTCGTGGAAGGGATGCAGTTCGACCGTGGTTATCTTTCCCCCTATTTCATCACCAATCCGGAAAAGATGACGGTGGAGCTGGAACGCCCCTACATCCTCATTTTCGAGAAGAAGCTCTCCAACCTTCCGCAGCTTCTGCCGCTGCTGGAAGCCGTGGTGCAGAGCGGTCGTCCGCTGCTGATTATCGCTGAGGATGTTGAAGGCGAAGCCCTCGCCACCCTCGTGGTCAACAAGCTGCGCGGCGGCCTGAAAGTGGCTGCAGTGAAGGCTCCCGGCTTTGGTGATCGCCGCAAGTCCATGCTGGAAGACATCGCCACCCTCACGGGCGGTCGCGTCATCAGCGAAGACCTCGGCGAAAAGCTGGAGAACGTGACGCTGGATGCGCTCGGCCAGGCGAAGAAAATCTCCATCACCAAGGATGATACCACGGTGATTGACGGCTCCGGCAAGAAAGCCGACATCGAAGCACGCGCGAACCAGATTCGCGCCGAAATCGAGAACACGACTTCCGACTACGACAAGGAAAAACTGCAGGAACGTCTGGCGAAGATCGCCGGCGGGGTTGCGGTCATCAAGGTCGGCGGGGCGACGGAAACCGAGGTGAAGGAACGCCGCGACCGCGTTGACGACGCGCTCAACGCCACCCGCGCTGCGGTGGAAGAAGGCATCGTGCCGGGCGGCGGCTGCGCCCTGCTGCGCGCCATCGCCGCGATTGATAAAATCGTTCCCGTCAACGACGACCAGAAAGCGGGCATCAACATCATCCGCCGCGCGCTGGAAACGCCGGTACGCCAGATCGCCCAGAATGCGGGCGTGGATGGTGCGGTGGTCGCGGGCAAGCTGAAGGAAAGCAAGAACCTCAACGAAATCTTCGACGCGCAGAACCTGGAATATGTGGATGCGTTCAAAGCGGGGATTATTGACCCGGCGAAAGTGGTGCGTTGCGCGCTGCAGGATGCCGCGTCCGTGGCAGGCCTGCTCATCACCACCGAGGCACTGATTGCCGACAAGCCGGAGGATAAGAAATCCGGCGGTGGTGCTGCTGCCGGAATGGGCGGCGGCATGGGCGGAATGGGCGGAATGGATTTCTAGGTTCGCGCTGTCATCCTGAGGCGAAGCCGAAGGATCTCCCGCTATTTGCTTGAGATTCTTCGCTTCGCCCAGAATGACAAAAAACAAAACCGGGGTCGGCCTCGCCTTGCAAAAGGATGGCCGCCCCGGTTTTTTATTGCGCTTCGCCTATCACGGCCATTAATTCGAGAGCGTCTTCCCCTTGTTCCTGGATACAGAAGACGATGCGCCGGATGCAAACACTTTCGGGTCCAGCACCGTGGCAGGCGGAATCGGGAGCATTTCCCCCGCCTCATGCTTCTGCCCCGCCTCAAGCACTACCGCATTGCCGTCCAGCATATTCTGCAGTCCGGATTGCACCAGATCGATAACATCATCCACGTTCTTATAGTGTTTCAGATCAAGATTGGCTGCCGTGTGCAGTGCTCCCGCCACCACACTGAACGCCTGCACTTGTTCGGAATCCTTTGCCGTGCGGAGCAGATGCTCGTAAATCGCTTCGCACTCCCGCACCTGTTCCAGAAAACCGCCGATGCTCCGGTCGGTAGCGGCAGCGGCGCGCTCAACGAGGTCGTTCAGGGCTTCGATATAAACAAGTTCTTCGGTGGTTCTGGGCACAGGTTTTTCCCGATGGTTCTTTTGGTGATTATACACGGCGGTGGTTAATATAGCGTTAACGA
This sequence comes from Alphaproteobacteria bacterium, assembly GCA_023269645.1. GTDB lineage: Bacteria > Pseudomonadota > Alphaproteobacteria > Rickettsiales > UBA8987 > JAHFPR01. Next base: position 15,805 of record JAHFPR010000011.1, read on the forward strand.
AAAGGTAGTGTCCTAATTTCAAGAAATCGTCATTCCCGCGCAGGCGGGAATCCAGCGCGGCGTGTCTACGCCGCAGTAAGCTAAGATACTGTAATATCTAGAAAACTTACAGTATTTACGCCGCAGACGCGGCTTTACTGGATTCCAGCTTTCGCTGGAATGACGGAAAATTAGGACAGTACCAACGAAAACGCCCGCTGGCTTTTTCTTCTTACACCACTATAATTCGCGCCATGCCGAACACTGCGCACACATACATCCTCATTTTTTCCTGCCAGGATAAGCCCGGCATCGTGGCCGCCGTGGCGGGATTTCTGGCGGATCACGGGTGCAACATCCTCGAATCGCAGCAATATGGTGATGCCGTCACCGGGCGGTTTTTCATGCGCACGGCATTCGCTCCGGTCGGCAAGCCCCAGACCCTCGCCAGCCTGTACGCGCAATTCTCCTCCGTCGCCGACCATTTCGGCATGAACTGGGAGCTGCACGATACCGACCGCAAGGCGCGGGTGGTGATTGCCGTATCGAAATCCGGGCATTGCCTCAACCACCTGCTGCACCGCTATGCCAACGGCAAACTGCCCGTGGAGATTCCGGCGGTCATCTCCAACCATCCGGATTTGAAGCAGATGGTGGAGTGGTACGATATTCCGTTTTACCACCTGCCCGTCACCCCGGAAACAAAGCCTGCGCAGGAAGCGCGCATCCTCGCGCTGATGCAGGAAGCCCAGGCGGATGTACTGGTGCTCGCGCGCTATATGCAGATTCTCTCGCCCGCGCTTTCAGAGAAGCTGAAAGGGCGCGCGATCAACATCCACCACTCCTTCCTGCCGAGCTTCAAGGGCGCGGAGCCTTATAAACAAGCCTACGAGCGCGGCGTGAAGATTATCGGCGCAACAGCGCATTATGTCACCGGCGATCTCGACGAGGGTCCGATCATCGAGCAGGAAGTCACCCGCGTGGATCACGCGCATACGCCGGAGCAGTTGAAGCTGCTCGGCCAGGATATTGAAAGCCAGGTACTTTACCGCGCCCTCACCTGCCACATCGAGCACCGAGTACTCATCAATGGCCTGAAGACGGTGGTGTTCCGCTAGTGCTCTGCTCCGGCTTCTCCACCTTCACCAGTTCCACCTCCACCTGCAGCACTTCATGGGGGGAAAGTGTGCCCAGATCCAGCTTCAGCAAAGTGGCTGGCGGAAGGATGAGGAACCGCTTGCCACCCGGTTTCATGCCCGCGATACCTTCCAGGTAATCCTGCGGCGTGTGCGATTCGCCCAGCACAAAGCTATGTTCCCCGCCGGATTCCCCCACCACAAGCCCGCGCGCGTCATAGAGGGTATAGCGTGTCGTCACCTTATCGCCTTTCACCACCACTTCCCCCTGCCCCGCTATTTCATCCAGTGCCTTGAAATCCAGGCGCGGCACGGGCGCGGCAGCGGGCGTTCCAGCGGGAAGTGCTTTGCCCGGCTTCACCGCCACCAGCTTCACCAGAAACGCTACCGTGCTTCCCGGCTTCACTTTCGGGTTCACGTAGGGCGGGTTATAACCAAGCTCCGGCGGCACGATCACCTGTATCGCGCCCTCCTGATGCATTCCCACAATCGCCTTCTCCAGGCCGGGCACGAGGGAGCCATCCCCCAGCACCAGCGTTGCGGGAGTGTCCCACATATTCTCGATCATCGTGCCATCCGGGAGTTTCCCGGCATATTGCACTGTCACCGTATCACCCGGCTTGACCGCAGGTTTTTCCGGATTTCCGGCATCCATCACCTCAATCTGCAATCCGTCATCCGGCTTGCTTTCGCCCGGCATTGATTCCTGCGCAGAGGCCGCATCCGCGCCATCCTCCAGTTTCACTTCCGATTCCGAAGATGCGGGTTTTTCCGCCGCCGCATCCGGTGCAGCAACGGATTTTTCCTTGCCGAACATCGGAGAACCCCGATGCCCCTGCTGGTAATCCATGCCAATGACATAGAGGATAAATAAAAACGCGCCGAACTTGATCAGCCTGCTATCCAGAAGATAGTTGGACTGTACTGCTTTCTTCTTTTTTCCGGGGAAAAATATCATACCACCTCCTTTCCTTAAGCACCCTTGCCGGCTTTTGCCTTGATCTGCGCCAGATCTTCCGCCGATATATCGAACCGCCGCACGCCTTCCGCACCCGGCAGCCAGAGGAGATCCATCACCGCCGGATCGCGCACGAACAACCGTTCGCCCTCCACCATCCCCATTTTAGGCGGCATGGTGTTCTTGGCAAGCCCGACTACGGTTTTCTCGCCCTCGCGCAGCAGGCCGATTACAACGCGCGGGCGTTCCGCGAACGCATGAGCACCGGAAAGCACATCCAGCATATCCTGCGTTCTGGATGGCCTGGCCTCACGCTGCAGGTTATGCACAATCAGCACCCCGCAATTCTTGGCGGCGGCGAATTTCTCAAGCGCATCGAAGAACCGGTTGGCGGTATCGTTATCCTGCCCTTCCTTGGCAACATATTTGCGCGCCGGATCAATAACGACGAGATCCACCTGCGGCAACCGCTTGAGATCATCCAGAAAATCGGCGATGTCGCGTCCGGAATTATCCGCCGCGAGGCCGAAATCCAAGCCAAACTTGAACATCAGCCGCTTGGAACGCTGCTGCGAATCCATGATTTCCGCGCGCGCCGTCATGATGCCCGGAGAATCCTCGCCGGATAAATAAATGGTCAGCCCCTGGCAATCCGTTTTGCTGATCTCCGATCCGAGCCAGCGCGGGTTAGGGTCATCCTTCTGCCAGTCAGATGAGGTAAGCAACGCAAGCCGATGCACCAGGCTGCTTTTACCTGTCCCGCCCCCGCCCGCCAGCAGCGTGACCGACCCTTTCGGCAGCCACCCCGGAATCAGGAATTCAAATTTCTCCGATACGGTGTTTTTGCGTCCTTCGCCCGTCATGTTCAGGAAATCGAGATTGCGACCGCAGAGGTTGAAATATTTGAGGTTCTGCTCCAGATTCGCCGCATCCATGCCGAAACGCGCCCACAGCTGCGGCAACCTGTCGTAAGCGCGCCAGCAATTGCCGGCATCCAGTACGCGCTGCAGCGGCAGGGTAAATTTTTCCAGAAGTTTCGTGCGTTCTTCCGGAGTTTTGGGAATAGCCTGCTCCATCCCCATCGCAGCGAACGCACCGTTCGTACAGAGATATTCCAGCCCGGTGGTGAGGTAATACTGCCAGTATTCCTCGCCGTTTGCGCCCGATACATCAAAAATTTCCCGGCAGCCGGGGATGGGCAACACCTCCACCACCACCGCATTGGGCACGGATGCCATCAGCTCCTCCGTGTGCAGGGCGAATTGCCGCTCGCGCTCCTCGCTATAGCCCTGCTCCGCCATTTCGACGCGCTCCTTTTCGATGCGCGCGCGCATGACTTCCTTCGCCGCCTCGTTATATTGCTGACGCTTGTATTCGTTGATATCTTCCTCCCCGAACAGGAACGGCTCCTGCAGAAAACCGACAGCTTTCAGCCCTGATTCCTTCTCGCCCGCGCGGATGATAAACCCGGTCAGCAACCCTATATCCTTGAGGCGCGCGAGCATCCCCGGCTCATACACCTGCCTGCCCACGCACATACAGTTCGCCCACACCACGCCGGTTCCCAGCGGCGTAGGCATCCCGTTTTCATCCCGCTTATAGACCACCGGATCAATAAGCATCGGCGTGTTAGGCAGTACGCCAGCGTTGTAGTGGAGCTGCACCTTCCGCTCCACATCCTTGTAATCTTCCTCGTTATCGCGGAACCAGATTTCCGTCCCCGCCATCTTGGATCTCCAGTTGACCTGCGACGGTGAGGAATAGATGCGCATTTCGCCTTCCAGCCCGCACCGTTTGTTCGCCGCCCAGAGCAGTTCCATCTCATAGCGCACCTGCGAGACCATGCGGTCGCTTTCGATTTTGCTCTTGAGGTTGCGCTCCAGGTTGGCAACATCTGTCCCATAGCGTTCATAGATAATCTGCTCGCGCTGATAGGAATTCCAGCACTTGGCAGTATCCAGAAGATGCTGAAGATGGATGCGATGCTTTTCAAGGTCTTTGATGGAGGTGATCGCCGTGCCGTGGAAAATATCCTGAAATCCGGGATTTTGATAAACCGTCCCTTCCCGCGTGGTATATTCGAGGTCGGAAAGCAGGTAATAGCGGCTATAGGGGCCGGTGCTGTCAATATCGAGCAAATCGGCAAGCTGCTGTACGCCCGGCACAACGCTGCCTTCTTCCGCGAACTCCTTATCCATCGGCATGGCCGCTTCTTCCAGGAACGCCAGTGCCTTGATGCCCGCACGGGGATTATCTCCGGAATGGTAAAAATCCGTAAAAACGCCGAGCTTCTCCAGCCGCTTTACTGCGTTGGGGTCTACTGCCTTCGTTCCGTCGCGCATCAGTCCGGTGCACCATACCACGCCTGATCCCAGCGGGATGGGTTTCGCCCCGGCGAGTTTCCGGTACACTACCGGATCGAGCAGCAAAGGGGTTTTTGGCTCGTGCCCCTCCTTGTACATGATCTCGACTTTCTTGATAACCAGCTCGATCTCTGCCGGGCCGAACCACACTTCATAGCCCGTTTCGGCAACTTTCCAGTTCTCGTGGCCGCGCGGCGAGAACATACGCATTTTGCCATCCAGCTTGTGCAGCCGGTGCGCCGCCCAGATATAGGCCAGCTCGCGCTTGATCTCGTGCAGGAAACTCTCGTTATAGGGGCGCATATTCCTCCGTTTTATCAACCTTCGTCATTCCCGCGCAGGCGGGAATCCAGCGCAAGCCGCGTCTGCGGCGAAAAAACATCTTGCAACCAGCCCCTTTCCAGACCTTTTAATTTCCTGCGGCGTAGACACGCCGCGCCGGATTCCCGCCTGCGCGGGAATGACGGAGT
>JAHFPR010000102.1 GCA_023269645.1 Alphaproteobacteria bacterium
GCGCGCGTGCCCCGATATTTCCGCTCCAGATACAGCCGCGAGGTAATCATCTGCCGCTGTTTCCAGCCCTCCAATGCCGCGCCGGAGCCAGAGGATTTCCCCTTCCCATGCACCGCCGCCGCCGCGTGCACCACTACCAGATCATACCCCGCCGCGCGCAGCCTCATGCAGAGATCGTCATCCTCGTAATAAAAGAAAATCGCGGGATCGAAGCACCCGATTTTCCGTAAACACTCCACCCGCACCAGCCACACCGCGCCGGAAATCCACTCGGCGGAAACATCGCCTTCCGTGCTCCGCCACGGTGCGCGATGCCGCTCCCGGTGGAACACGTTGCGCTTGAAATTCTGCTCCGGTGTGCCATCCGCACCTGTCAGTGCCGGGGCGATAATCGCCGCTTCGGGATAACGCTCCGCCGCTTCCAGCAGTAGCCCCAGAGCACCTTCCCGCAGCACAGCATCTGGATTGAGCAGGAGCGCGAACGGCGTAACCACTTTTTCCAGCGCAAGATTGTTCGCCACGCCGAAGCCTTTATTCTCGGCATTCTGTATCACGGTAATTTGCGGAAAGCGTTCCTTCATCCGCGCGGCAGTTCCATCAGAACTGGCATTATCCACGAGGAAACACGCCCTCACGCGCGGCTCGTTCAGCGCAGAAGCCAGTGCTTCTGCCGCCACGTTTGCGCTGTTATAGGTCACCAGGATAAGGGAAACATCCGCCATGCGGGAGCTTAGGCCAGCCTTCGGCGGGGATCAATAAATAAACGTGACGGGGATACGTTTCTTTTCCGCCGCCGCTGTGCCGATCGTTTCTTTATTCTTGCAGGATTTATCGACCTTGAAATTTTTACCAGCATCCGTCGCCCGCTGCTTGCGCGCCAACTCCATCGCCTTGCATTTCTTTTCCGCTATGTCCGCCCTGGTCGCCCGCTTATCCTGTTCGCTGATGCCGATTTTATGCGTGGTGCGATGTTCGTTCCGACGCTTGCGTATTGCTTTCCTGTCGTCGCCTTTCGCGGGTTTTCCGGCTGTATCGCCTGTATAGGAACCGGTATCCCCGCCAATACTCTGGGTACTGGCATTCTGTGTGTTGGCATTCTGCCCCATGTTCGTGATGTTGTGGGATTGCGCCACCCCCTTGAATTCCGAATTGTGCGCGGGCATCACTCCGCCCATTGAAACTGCCGTACCGGGATCGGTTACAGGCTGCCCGTTTTGTACCACTACCGGCGATGCCACTTCCCTCTGCGGCGAGGCTGTGCCGCTAAGTTTTTTGTTGATGAGATCCGCCGTCTGCTTCTGCTGATCCGGTGTGAGCTTATCCCACTGCGCCCGGTGATCCTGCGCCGCCTGCGCATATTGCGAACGCTGCTGGGGCGGCATTTTCTTCATATTTTCCGCTACGTTACCCATGCCAGCCTGCTGCATCTGGCTGTAATCGCTGCTGGAAAAATCCGCCGCCATAGCGCGGGTATTTCCCGCACTCCACGCCATAAGCGCAACCGCTGCAACCGGAACAATAAGATAACGCATGGTTTTTTCCTCTTTCCCTAGCTTCGATTTCCACTAGGCTAGTCTACCATTTTGGGATAAAAGAAGCAACCATGAGCAAAAAACCCTACCAGAATCTCAGCCAGCTTGGGAAAAAATCGGCGATTCCCGCCACCCCGGAAGAAGCTACGCTTGAAACCGTGCCGAACCCGCATCCCGGAACTGTGTATCTGGTGCGCTTCACCTGCCCGGAATTCACTTCGCTGTGCCCGGTCACCGGACAGCCGGATTTCGCGCAACTCGTGCTGGATTACGTTCCGGGGAAAAAGCTGGTGGAAAGCAAATCGCTGAAGCTGTACCTCGCCGCGTTCCGCAACCACGCCGCGTTCCATGAGGCCTGCACGCTGGATATTGCAAAACGGCTGGAACAAACCCTGAAGCCCGCGTGGCTGCGCATTGGCGGCTACTGGTATCCGCGCGGCGGGATTCCCATTGATATTTTTTACCAGAGCGGAAAACCGCCGGAAAACCTGTGGATTCCGGAACAGGGGGTCGCGCCCTATCGCGGGCGGGGCTAGGTTCAATCACCATTTGATTTTTCGGTACTATATTGATCTATATTCTTAATTATAGTTCATCGTCATTCCAGCGATCTTATCTTTGGAAAGACTGGCTGGAATCCAGCAGCGGCGTGTCTACGCTGCGAAAAGCCTTTCCGCCGCAGACGCGGCTTTGGCTGGATTCCAGCTTTCGCTGGAATGACGGAGTACTTAATTTATATGGTGATTGAACCTAGGCATCGTCATTTTTACAGAAATCTCTCAGCATCTGCCAGAATACGGCGAGTATTCAGCATCAGCGGGCTGACAAGAATCAAGAATAAGGAAAAACCCCAACAACTGGCACAGGGCAGTGCCTGCAGGCTCAAGCCGCATCGCCAGCTTATGGAAAAAACGACGCATACACTCCCCATCCTGTTGTGGTCAGGCGGCCACCAACGAAATTTCATTGGTGACCGGGGAGTTTACAAATCGCCAAAAGTCGGTCGCGCTATCCTTTAGGCTTGCGCCCTGGACATACGACAGCACCTCCCCGGCCATAATGGGCAAGGGAAGCATCATTGCGGCTGATGCCAGCCGCTTCTGGAGGAGGTTGTAACGCCCCGAAGCCAGTACGCTGGCTTCGGGGTGGAGGGTAAGGTATTTTACCACAGTTGGGAAGGAGGTTCTGATAGAGGGTCTTTCAGTTTTTCTACAAAACTATTCCGTTCCCCGGCTCCTTGTGTTATGGAGTGTATCCGTTCGGATGCGAAAGGTGGCAGAGTGGTTGCCCCGCGCCCGCAGCGCGGGCAAAAGACCCGCCTTCGGCCTGAAACTGAAGGCGCAGTGCGGAGAGGTGGCAGAGTGGTTGAATGCGCTAGTCTCGAAAACTAGTATACGGGCAACCGTATCGAGGGTTCAAATCCCTCTCTCTCCGCCATTTGCAAATTTGCAGGGTTTATTCCCTCTATCATACGGAAGACGCTGGAAATTTTCGGAGTTTGAAAACATGATCCCGGTGGGGATTGAAGTTGTTTTGTTCTGATGGTTGAGTCGGCATAGATGCTCCCCCTCCACCGCTATAGATAGCCCCGGAATCCGCTTCCGGGCGGACAAAAATTATTCGCCGCTTCGCGCCGGCTATATTCTTCCAGGCAATGCCGGAAGCAGAATGACACCAGATTTTCGTTGCGATGTGCGGCGGTTTTGATTATTAAGATGCGCAGACTTCGCACATCTGATGGAAACACCGGGCGGTTAGCTCAGTTGGTTAGAGCACTACCTTGACATGGTAGGGGTCGGAGGTTCGAGTCCTCTACCGCCCACCACCCTGCGGGTTCCGCGTACACTTCATGCCGCGAACAACTCCGCTACCATAAAAACATATGCAACCTGCTGAAATTTGTGTACAGAACGGTGTGCCGCATACTCAAACGAAACGGTTTATAGTCATACCAAATAATATTCTTACAGAATATTATTTGGAAACACTATATAAGAAACTTTACAGAAAAACACTGCGAAGCGGGGGAATAGAACACCTTACAACCAAACCTTACCCCAAAAAAATAAACGGAAAAGCCAAACGCTTCATCCGCACCTGACTCAAGGAGTGGGTATCTGCTCAAGCATCATTGCGTCTATCAGCACAATAACGCCTGCCCTGCAGAGAAGTGCGGCGGCCTGTGGTTTTACGACGCTCACGCAGCACGAAGTGGCTGCTCACGCGGCGATCCGGCAGGAAGCTGCGCCTGTCTTCCGGGTTGGCGCGGCGTTCGGTTTTGGCCACACGGCGTTCGGGCAGCATGGTGCGCTGGATGAAAGATTGCTTGAGCATCCGTTATTTCTGTTCCTTGTGCAACACGCTGTGGAACTGGCCATAGAGGAAATAGAGCACAATGCCGCCGATGAAATACCAGCGCAGTGTCACGAATACAATACCGCCGATGCCCCAGATGAGGTAACCACACAGCAGGATGCCGAGGATGGGCGTGACCATTCCGCCGGGTGCGCGGAACGGGCGAACCAGATCCGGCTGCTTGCAGCGCAGGTAGATCACGCTGAAGCATACGATGCAGAAGGCGAACAGCGTTCCCATGCTCACCAGGTCGCCGAGCACGTCGATGGGGGTTGCGCCCGCCGCGACACCAACCACCAGCCCCACAAGTATGGTGTTGATCCAGGGTGTGCGGAATTTCGGATGAATCGCGCAGAATAATTTGGGGATGAGGCCATCTTTTCCCATCATATAGAAGATGCGCGTCTGGCCATAGCACAGCACGAGCATCACCGAAGTCAACCCCATGATCGCGCCAATTTTGATGATAAAGGAAAGCCAGCCGAGGCCGATAGCATCCACCGCCACCGCAATGGGATCGGGTACGTTGAGCTTGCTGTAATGCACGATGCCCGTCAGCACCAGCGACACGGCGATGTAAAGCAGCGTACACACCGCCAGCGAACCCAGAATGCCGATGGGCATATCCTTCTGCGGATTCTGTGCTTCCTGCCCGGCGGTGGAAACAGCTTCAAACCCGACATATGCGAAGAAAATAACCCCCGCCGCACGGAGAATGCCGGGGAAGCCATACTGGTTCGGCCCGGTGTTTTCCGGAATGAACGGATGCCAGTTGGCGGTGTCCACATAAAACGCGCCGATGGCGATAAATGTGACAATCACCGCGAGTTTGATGCAGACGATGACATTGTTCACTTTTGCGGATTCGCTCACGCCTACGACCAGCAGCGAGGTAACACCCATGATGCCGAGGAAGGCAGGCAGGTTAAAATGCCCGGTCGCCGCCATGATTCTTTGTCCGACATGGGCTGGGTCATCCACCATGTTGAAATAGGGTGAGGTTAACTCCGGCGGGATGACAAGCCCGAAATCCTTGAGAAAACTTACGATATAACCGCTCCACCCTACCGCAACCGTAGCAGCGGAAAGCCCGTATTCCAGCACCAGCAACCAGCCCATCGCCCAGGCGATAACTTCCCCCAGTGTGGCGTAGGCGTAGGTATAGGCACTGCCGGAAACGGGCAGTACCGAAGCGAGTTCCGCATAGCACAGTGCGGCAAATGCACAGGCCAGCCCAGAAAGCATGAAGGAATAGACGATGGCCGGACCGGCATATTGCGCGGCGGCCTTCCCAGTCAGCACGAAAATACCTGCGCCGATGATGCAGCCGATGCCGAGGCTCACCAGATTCCACGGCCCCAGGGTGCGCTTGAGCTGCCCCTGAGCGAACTCCTCCTGAATGCGTGCAATCGGTTTTTTAATGAAATAGCGGTTGGTCATGATGTCCTTTGCCAGTGGCGTGAGATCCTTCGGCTTCGCCTCAGGATGACAACACTTTAGGGCATTCTAGCGGTTTATGCTCAATTGCCAACCGGATTTTTTTAGCATTTGAAAACCCGCAGGCGGATTTGCCTTCACATCGTTGCTGCTATTATTGTAGTATGGTAAATGCATGGTGCGCTATGGCAAGGCACACCCAGATGGTACACAGGCAAGGTATATGAAAAAGACTATCCAGAAAACAGAAGCGCAGGGTAATTTCTCGTGGATACTTAGCTCGGCGCAGGTTCTTTCCGTGGGCATTCTGTTCATGATACTGCAGTTCGGGCTGCTGCCCGCACTACTTTCGGGGCTGTTGATCTGGCAGCTTGTGCAGTTTGCCGCCCCTCTATTTGCCAGAATCGGAATTACCCCCTCGGCCAGCCGGGCGGTGACCCTGTTTGTGATCGCCGCCATCGTGATAACCTCCATTACGCTGGGCGCGTTCGGGCTTGCGTCGTTCCTGAACAACGGTTCCGAGGGGCTGGTCGCCCTGCTGCAGAAAATGGCGGATATTGTGGATACTGCCAGAGGGCATCTGCCGGTATGGGCGCAGAATTATTTTCCGGCCAATGTAGAGGATCTGCAGGCTTCAACGGCGGATTGGCTGCGCAACCACGCCAGCCAGCTAAGCCATTTTGGCAAGGGCATCGGTGTTACCCTGGTGTATATCCTCACTGGCATGGTGATTGGAGGCATGGTCGCGTTCAGCAAGCCCGGCATCAAGGAAGGCCCGCTGACGGAATGCCTGAAGGACAGAGTGACCATGCTGGGCAAGGTTTTCCGCCGCATCGTATTTTCCCAGGTGAGAATATCGGCGATTAATACGACACTCACCGCCATTTTCCTTGTCGGCATCCTGCCCCTGTGCGGCATCCATCTGCCGTTCACGAAAATCATGATTACCGTGACGTTTATCGCCGGGTTGCTGCCGGTGATCGGCAACCTGATTTCCAACACGGTGATTGTGCTCGTAAGCCTCGGCATTTCACCGGGCGCGGCTATCGGATCGCTGACGTTCCTTGTGCTTGTCCATAAACTGGAATATTTCCTGAATGCGCACATCATCGGCACGAACATCCGCGCGCGCGCATGGGAGCTTCTGGTGGCGATGCTGTTCATGGAGGCGGTGTTCGGGGTCAAGGGGCTAATCTGTGCGCCCATCTACTATGCATATGTCAAGGATGAACTGGCCTCGCGGAAGCTGCTTTAATTCCGAAACCAGTGAAACCCTACTCCTTTTTTTCCTTCCCCCACAACTGCTCCAGACGCTCGTCGCGGCCACTGCCGTGATGGTACATATTATAGCGGAGGCTGTTCTTCTTGTAATAACGCTGGTGGTATTCCTCCGCCGGGTAGAACGGCTGTGCGGGCAGAATCAGCGTGGCGATTTTCTTGCCTCCGAGTTCCTTGGCGATGTGTTGCTTTGAGGCTTCCGCAGCTTCTTTCTGTGCATCGTCCTGCGTAAAAATGATCGTGTGATACTGGCTGCCCTGATCGGTGAACTGCCCCTCTGTATCCGTGGGGTCAATATGCTTCCAGTAAAGCTCCAGCAGTGCGTTATAGCTTGTTTTTGCGGGATTGAAGGTGATCTGGATAGCTTCCACGTGCCCCGTGCGCCCGGAAGATACATCCTCATAGCCGGGATTTTCCTTTTCGCCGCCCGTATAGCCAACTACGGTGCTCACCACGCCCTCCGTGTTATCGAACAGCACCTGCATACACCAGAAGCAGCCTCCGGCGAAGGTGGCTTTCGGGTAGTTTTTATCTTTCTCTGCAGCCATAGCGTTCGCACTCCATCCTATCAGCATTGCGGCGGCAAGCAGCAGCGATTGACGCATCCAGCTTGTGAAGCGATGCGTTTTCAATGCTTGCCCTCAGGAAAAAGTTTGAGGTATT
>JAHFPR010000103.1 GCA_023269645.1 Alphaproteobacteria bacterium
CCGTAGCCGCCGATGCCGTTCACCACGCCGCTCACCAGATGGCGCGTGCGGGGGTTTTTCCATTCGCCGAAGCGGAGTGCGTTGATCAGCGCGATAGGCCGCGCGCCCATCGTGAACACGTCGCGCAGGATGCCGCCCACGCCGGTGGCCGCGCCCTGGTAAGGTTCGATGAACGAGGGGTGGTTGTGGCTTTCCATCTTGAACACGATGGCCTGCCGGTCGCCGATGTCCACCACCCCGGCGTTCTCGCCCGGCCCACAGATCACCTGCGGCCCCTGGGTGGGGAGTTTTCTGATATGGCGGCGCGTGGATTTATAGGAGCAGTGCTCGCTCCACATTACAGAGAATATCCCCAGTTCCACGAGGTTAGGCTCACGCCCCAGGAGATTGCGGACTTTGCCGTACTCGTCCGGGGTCAGCCCGTGCTCGGCGACAATTTCGGGAGTGATGTCGTAGGTCAGCGCGGTCATGGGCTTCAAGCGTTCCCTCCGTCAGATAAAAGTGATTCTACCCCAAAATCCCGCACATAGCTATGCGCGGTGCAGCATGGCCGGAAACCCGCGCCCTGCGCGGCGTTTATATAACCCTGGAAACCACCGATTGCAAGGGGCTTGTAAGAAATATTGTCTTAATGCGCGGGAACGGACAAGGGGCGGGCGGGCGCGGAATCATCCTTTTTTCTCCGCTCCCATTCGTCCATCATCTTTCCGGCCTGGGCGACTTCTTCCCCGGAAAGCTCGGCGGCCATTTTAACGCGGGCGGCTTCGGCTTCCGGCACACCGTATTTCCCGGCGAGGGTGATCCACATATAGGCCTTCACCATGTCTTTCTTCTCCACGCCAACACCGGCGCGATAAAGTGTGGAAAGCGCATACATCGCCGGGGCGTGATTGAGGTCGGCGGCTTTGTTCCACCAGGTGGCGGCCTGTTTATAATCCGCACCGCTTTTCAGGAAGCCCTTGCCATAGAGATACCCGACATTATAGATGGCGGGAACATTCCCCTGCGCCGCCGCTTTCTGATACCATCCGAGAGCCTGCTCATAATCCCGTTCCGTGCCCTCACCTTTTTCGAGCATTTTTCCCATGCTGAATTCCGCCTCGTCATAGCCGAGTGCCGCCGCCTGCTGATACCACTTATAGGCTTCGTTGAAATCCTGCTTGATGCCAAGCCCCTTGTAATACATACCGCCCATGTAGGCCATCGCCTCCGGATTGCCGGATTGCGCGGCCAGCGCGCAATCCATCAGTGCCTGGCTGTAGGTTCCGAGCGAGAAGGCGTTGAGGCAATCCGTGGAGGGCAGTGCCATAGCCTGTGTGCGGGAGGGCATCAGCGTGCCGCCCAGCACCGCCATGATTCCGAATAGCATTAGTATGGCGCGCATAGCATCCTCAACCATTTCCCAGCAGCGAATCGAACAGCGCGCGGCCATCTTTCCCGCCGAGCGCATCTTCCCACAGCCGCTCCGGATGCGGCATCAGGCCGAGCACGTTCCGGCGCGCGTTCACGATGCCCGCGATATTATGCAGCGAGCCGTTGGGGTTGGAATTATCATTCACCGCGCCCGTCGCCGCGCAATAGCGGAACACCACCTGGCCGTTATCCTCCAGCGATTTCAGCGTATCGGTATCGGCGAAATAATTACCGTCATGGTGCGCAACAGGGACGCGGATGATGCGCTTGTCCTGATACAGCCGCGTGAACGCCGTTTCCACATTCTCCACTTTCAGGTACACATCCTTGCAGATGAAGCGCAGGTCGCGGTTGCGCATGAGCGTTCCGGGGAGAAGCTGCATCTCCGTGAGCACTTGGAAACCGTTGCACACGCCGAGCACATAGCCGCCATTATCCGCGAATTTCCGCACCTCCTCCAGAATGGGCGCGTGGGCGGCGATAGCACCGCTGCGCAAATAATCGCCGTAGGAGAATCCGCCGGGAATCACCACCAGATCGGATGCGGGCAACTCTCTTTCCGCGTGCCACACCATATGGGTGCTGAAGCCACAGCCCGCGAGTGCCTCCGCAATATCGCGGTCGCAGTTCGAGCCGGGTAACATGATGACGGATGCTTTCATAGAAGGGTGCAAGGGTATAAGGGTTTAAGGATGTAAGGGGTCATGCCGGCACTTTTTCACGGAGTGACGTTCGCAATGATTTTAGCATCTTTTCGAGTTCTTGCACCTGTTCTTGTATTTTTGAACTATCGTCAGGGGAACAATAACCGAAATCCTGCGCCAGGAGGATTTGTGTTTCCAGTTCCGCAAGCGATCCGATGGAGATAGAAAGGAAGCGCATATAGTCTAATGTGCTGTTGCGCCCGTAACCTTCGGCAATATTCGAGGAAATGGAAACAGCCGCGCGGCGCATTTGCTGCACCAAGCCATATGTTTCTTCTTTAGGGAAATGCTTGGTAAGGGAGTACGTCGTACGGGCGAGTGCCATCGCCTTATGCCAGACCTGCAAATCCCGATGTGACCGAATCATTCCACCTTCCCTTATACCCTTACATCCTTATACCCTTACATCCCAACCCCTTCCTACCCCTCCATTTCCACCGTGTAATTCTCGATCACTGTGTTGGCGAGGAGGCGGTCGCACATTTTCTCGACATTCTTTTTGGCTTTCACGAGATTCGGCTCTTCCAGCTCCAGCTCGATGAATTTCCCCTGGCGCACTTCCTTCACGCCGTGGAAGCCCAGATTCCCCAGCGCGCCCTGAATCGCCTTGCCCTGCGGATCAAGCACCCCGCTTTTCAGTGTTACATAGATTTTTGCTTTCATACGGCTTTCTTTTGTTCGCTCCCTTCACGGATTACTATCCGTGAAGATGAGCCTGAGATGCTTCGCATCACTAAAGAGGCGCGGCTTACTAGCCTCGCTCGTCCCCGCCTTATTCCTTCTCCGGTTTTTTGCCGGGGGATGCTTTGCCTGCCGGTTTCTTTACGCCTTTTTTCTTGGCGGCTTCGGCTTTTTCGCTTTGGGGCGCGGTGGGCTGGTTGCGGCGTTCCTCCAGTTTTTTTAAGAAAGCGGATTCCTCCGTCACGTTATCCTCCAGCACACCGAGGCGGCGCGCCACTTCGCGGTAGCCTTCCTCCAGTGAACCGAGATCCCTGCGGAAACGATCCTTATCCAGCTTTTCACCGGTTTCGATGTCCCACAGGCGGCAGCAATCCGGGCTGATTTCGTCGGCGAGGAGGATATAGAGATTCCCCTCCTCGTCATACACGCGCCCGAACTCCAGCTTCATATCCACCAGCTTGATGCCCGCCGCGAGGAACAGCCCGCTCAGGAAATCATTGACGCGCAGTGCCACGCGCTTCATTTCGTCCAGTTCCTCCACCAGTGCCCAATCGAAGGAGAGCACGTGCTCCTCCGTAATCATCGGGTCGTTGAGCTTGTCGCTTTTGAGGTAGAACTCGATGAGCGGACGCGGCAGCAGCATCCCTTCCTCCACGCCAAAACGCTCGGACATACTGCCTGCTGTCACGTTGCGGATCACCATTTCCACCGGGATGATCTCGCACGCCTTCACCAGCTGCTCGCGCATATTGAGCGTTTTGATGAAATGGGTAGGGATGCCGATTTCCTCCAGGCACACGAAAATGAATTCGGAGATGCGGTTGTTGAGCACACCCTTGCCCTGGATAACGGCGTGTTTCTTGCCGTTGAACGCAGTGGCATCGTCCTTGAAATGCTGGATGATCGTGCCGGGATCCGGGCCTTCGTACAGAATCTTGCCCTTGCCTTCGTATAGTTTTCTGCGAGACATCATGCGCTCCGTGGTGGTACTGAAATTCCTGCGTCATGCGCCGGGAATATGTATATATAAGGGGGTAAGGGCGGGGATGACAACCACTTTCGTGCGTCACCGCGTTCCAATGGCATTGTCTACAAAAACAGATACTCTCAATTATTGTCATTCCAGCGAAAGCTGGAATCCAGCAGCGGCGTGTCTACGCCGCTGAAAACCCGCAGCTATCCCGCCGCAGACGCGGCTTAGGCTGGATCCCAGTGTGCACTGGGATGACACTGTATCTATTTTAGTAGACAGTAATCCGCGCTTATCCGGCAGGCAGACGCGCCAGCGCACCGGGAATCAGATCGGGCAAATCCGTAGCTGCGAGGCCGAAACCGAAGGCCTGCGCTGCTTCGCCGTGGAGCCATGCGGCACAGGCGGCGGCTTCCCATGCCGGCATCCCGCCCGCCAGCAGTGCCGCGATCATCCCCGCGAGAATATCCCCCGCGCCAGCAATCGCCAGTGTCGGCGGGGCGTTGCGGTTGATGATTGCCCTCACTCTGCCCTCTCCCGCACGCGGGAGAGGGTTCTGCGGGGGTGCGGCGATCACCGTCTCCGCGCCCTTGAACAGCACGATGGCGTGGCTTGTTTTGGCGGCGCGGAGTGCGGCCTTTATTTTGTCATCCTGAGCCGAAGGCGAAGGATCTCCCGCCGCATGAGATCCTTCGCTCCGCTCAGGATGACAGGTTGCCCCGAACAATCGCTTGAACTCTCCGCCATGCGGCGTAAGCACCACCGGGGCAGAACACACCTCAATCGCCGCGAACAAACGCTCCGGATTTTCTGCAAACGCGGAGAGCGCATCCGCATCCAGCACGGTTGGGATATGCAGCGAAAGCAGTGCCAGCACCGCCTCGCGCGTCCACTCCTGCACCCCCGCGCCGGGGCCGATGAGCAGCGCGTTCGGCGGGCGGATTTCTATCGCTTTCAGCAGCTCGCTCACCGTGGTAAATGGCCGTGTGAACGAGGCGGGGGAACTGACGGCGTAAATCGGCAGCGCGTCCGGCTCGCAGGCCAGTGTCACCACCCCGCACAGGCGATGCGCCGCCCGCGCCGCGAGGATGGTTGCACCGGTAGAGGCGGCATCATGCCCCACGATAAACGCATGGCCGCGCGTGTATTTATGGGATTCCGGCTTTGGCCAGGGAAAAAGATGCTTCCACAGTTCCGGGGCGTTTTCGGAGATGCGGGTATTTTCCATACCCTACCCCAGATGCGCGATCAGCAGCGCAATCCCCATCGCAATGGCAAGCGGATAGGGTTTTTTCCATTTCAGCACCGCGCCCAGCAGATATACCGGGATGGCAAGCAGCGGGCACAACAGCAGGAACAGCCCGAACTTCGCCAGCGGCAGCCACAGCCCCGCCACGGCGAGCAGTTTCAGATAGCGGAAATTCGCAAGTTCCCTGCCGGAAAATTTGGGATAAAGTTTGGAGCTCGCCAGTGCCAGCATCACCGCGCAGGTGAACACGTAGACCATGTCGAAAAAGGCATCAAAGCTGTTGCCCTGATAGAGGAAAGCAAGCAGCACCATCACCACGAATAGCGGGTCGGGGATGACTTTGAAGCTGTAATCCGTGGCGGCGGCGATCACCAGGCACGCGCCCAGCCCCAGCGTAAACAGGTAGAAATGCGAATCTTGTATCCCGAAGCGCAGCCACGCCAGCACGGAAATAATCGTGACGGAAAGCTCGATGAAAAAATACACCGGGTTGATGGGCGTTTTGCAACTGAAGCATTTTCCCCGTGTGCCGATCCAGTTAAACACGGGTACGAGATCGCGGGTGCGGAGCTGCGCGTTGCACACCGTGCAGTGGGATTTTTTGCCGATCCATTTGCCCGCGCACGGCTCCTTGTTCGGCAGGCGGTAATAGGGCATGGTGGAATAACTCCCCACGCCAAGCCCCACGCCGAATGCCATCAACAGGCCGAGTATGTCACCGATCAAATGCCAATCCATGCGCGCAATATACCGGAAGAATCAGCCGATGACCACCGATTTTATATTCACGAACTCCCGTATCCCGAAGCTGGAAAGCTCGCGTCCGTAGCCGCTCTCCCGGATGCCGCCGAAGGGCAGGCGCGGGTCAGATTTCACGAAATCATTGACCGCCACGCAGCCGCTTTCGATGGATTCCCGCGCCAGCCTTGCGCCTTTTTCCAGATCACGCGTGAACACCGCGCCGCCCAGCCCGAAGCGACTGCCGTTGGCGATGCGGAGCGCATCCACCTCGTCCCGCGCGCGGATGACACTGGCCACGGGGCCGAACAGTTCCTCCTCGTAAGCAGGCATACCGGGTGCAACTTCCGTGAGGATGGTGGGGGGATAGAACGCGCCAGTGCCCGCCGGAATTTCGCCGCCGAGCACACACTTCGCACCCCGCGCAATAGATTCAACCACCTGGTTATGAAGCGCATCCCGCAAGGCGAAGCACGCCTGCGGGCCGATGTCAGTAACGGGGTCGGCGGGGTCGCCCAGGTTGCGGGCGCGCATGGCGGCGGTGAAGGCCGTCAGAAACACCTCATACACTTCCGGCACAATGATAAACCGCTTGGCAGCGATGCAGCTTTGCCCGCCGTTAAGCAGCCGACTTCGCGCGCAGATTTCAGCGGCGTGGGGTATATCCGCATCTTGCAAAACAATGTAAGGGTCGCTACCACCCAGTTCCAGCACGGTTTTCTTCAGACACGCTCCCGCCTTCGCCGCTACCGCCCTGCCTGCCGCCGCGCTGCCGGTGAGGGTGACGGCCATCACCCTCCTGTCCTCAATCACCGAAGCGACACGCTCACTGCCGATAAGCAGGGTGCGAAACAGATGCTCTGGAAAACCCGCGTGGCGGAAAATCTCCTCAATGGCGAGCGCGCAGCCAGAAACACTGGAAGCGTGCTTCAGCAGTGCCCCGTTCCCCGCCATCAACGCAGGTGCGGCGAAGCGGAACACCTGCCAGAACGGGAAGTTCCACGGCATCACCGCCAGTATTAAACCCATCGGTTGATAAGCAATGAAACTGCGGAGCACCCCGGTTTCCACTTCCTCATCCGCAAGGAAGCGCGGCGCGTGTTCGGCGTAATATTCGCAGACCAGCACGCATTTTTCGATTTCCGCCCTGGCTTCGCGGATGGGCTTGCCCATTTCCTCCGTCATCAGCCCGGCGAGACGCACCGCATCCCCGCGCAGCATCTCCGCCGCCCGGCGCATATGCCTGCCCCGCGCGGTAAAATCCGTGCCCTGCCAGCGCAGAAAATCTGTGTGCGCTGCCGCTATCGCCTGCTCCACCTGTTCAGGAGAATAAGCAGGATATTCACGGATAAGCGCGCCCGTGGCGGGGTTGACGCTTTTCATCGGCTGTTTCCACCACGGCGGAAGCGTTCCGGGTAAAACTCGCTGTTATGCACCATATATTCATCGTCTGCCCCTTCGGCAATCCTCGCGCGCTGGCCTGCCTCCAGATACAT
>JAHFPR010000104.1 GCA_023269645.1 Alphaproteobacteria bacterium
AGCACCGCGAAGGGCACAATGCGCGTATCTTTCGGCAGTGCCTCATGCAGATACAACAGGCTGCGCGGCATATGGTATCCGGAGGTGACGATCAGCAGGCTGGTGATATGCCGCTCCGCTGTCCATTGCGCCACTTCCTGCGCATTGCCGCGTGTGTCGAGTGCCTCATGCCCCACTTCGATCTGCGCCATCGCCACCATGTCCTCCGCCGTGCATTCGCTGCTGGCCGCCATAAATAAATCCCGCACCGTCACCCCGTGCCCCGCACCTGAAACGAACATATGCTGCGCATAGCCCGCTTTCAACAGCGCAAATCCTTCCTCGAAGCGCATCCTGCCGCCGGTCAGCACCACGATGGCCTCCACCTGCGCCTTCCGGGGCATGGCGGCGTAAGAGCCGACGCGCGACGTGAACCAGATCAGGCCACCACACCACAGAAGCGTAGCCATTATTGCCAGCACAAACAACCGCCGCAAGAATTTCATTGTTCCCGCCCTGAAGATTCGCTAGGTTGGTATATCCATATACTATGGGGCGTGTTTGGGGAAGGAAAAGCGATGATCATCACCTGTCTGTCCTGTAAAACGCAATACGCCGTTCCCTCGGAGGCCATCCCGCCGCAGGGGAAGAAGGTGAAATGCTCGAACTGCGGCACGATCTGGCTGCAAGCACCGCTGGAAGCACTCGTTGATGTAGGCGTGATCGCGCCCCCGCCGCCGCCCGAACCGAGGCCGCTTCCCAAACATTCCAACCTGCCCGCCGCCATGAAAGCCGCCGCGCCTGTGCCGCTCTGGTTCAAGCTCGCGTTCGGGGTGTGCACGCTGCTGGCCGGCTGCTCCTGGGCACTGGCCAACCACGCGAAATTCCCCGGCCTGGAGAAAGCCATCGGCATGGAGAACACGGAGGGCGTAGTGTTCCGGAATTTCAACGTAATCCGGAAACGGCAGGATAACCGGCTGCAGTTCGCGGTGGAGGGCGACATCGCCAACGAATCCGACAAGCCGCGCCCGCTTTCGGACGTGCGCATCCAGGTGGTCACCAAAGGCGGGCGGGTGATGAGCGCAGTGAATTTCCACCCGAAAACCACCCTGCTCCAGCCCGGCGAGGTGCTGCACATCCAGCCGATGATCGAGAACATCAGCGGCAACGCGGATAAACTCGTGCTTGATATGGGAAATAAATGGGAGATGCTGTTCCGGTGATGCACTGCTGCTCTGCACCGGAAACCGCAACATTCCCGGCCTCCGTCAAAGGCATTTTTCTCCGGAAAAATCCCCTTTTGCAAAAAGCCGTCAAAGCGCATAATAATTAGAATGAAACCAATAGAAAAAGGGAAGTTTATGCATATTAAAAAGGAAACAGGCCGCGCAGGCATCCGGGGCTTTACCCTCATCGAACTCTCCATCGTGCTTGTCATTATCGGGATGCTTGTCGGCGTGATCGTTGGCGGGCAATCCTTGCTGCATCAAGCAGCGTTGCGGGCGGTAATCCGCGATCTGCAGAGCTATCAGACGGCAGTCAACACCTTCAGGAACCAGTATGATGCCTCTCCGGGCGATTTTTCCACGGCAAGCACTTTCTGGGCGGGTGCTACCAACGGCAGCGGGGATATGCGGATCGGCTGCACGAATGTCAGTTCAGCGGCAAATATGGCAGCCAACTGCATCGAACCCGTTTTAGCGTGGAGGCAGCTTTCCCTGTCTACGATTGTCCCCTCCAATTACAGCGGAGTTGCCGGAGCGGGCACGGCGGCCAGTCCATTTTTCGTGCCAAGAAGGAATATCCCCGCCAGCAAGATCATGGATGGCGCAGGCTATGTGATATATTATGACGATGCCACGTACCTCAACAGCTATAACGCACACGTCATTCTGCTGGGTGCGTCGCTAACCACCGGCCTTGGTTTCACCCGATCCGTCATCAGCCCGGTGGATGCCCGGACGCTCGACGAAAAAATAGACGATCGGCAGCGGGATACCGGCAAACTCCGGGCGATTACCGGCGGCAGCCCCACCGGGGCCTGCAACGGCGGAACCGCCGCCACCAGCGGCAATTACGACCTCACCAACATCACCAACGCCTGCATCCTCTACTGGCTGCTTGATTAGGTTCAATCACCATTTGATTTTTCGGTACTATATTGATCTATATTCTTAATTATAGTTCATCGTCATTCCAGCGATCTTATCTTTGGAAAGACTGGCTGGAATCCAGCAGCGGCGTGTCTACGCTGCGAAAAGCCTTTCCGCCGCAGACGCGGCTTTGGCTGGATTCCAGCTTTCGCTGGAATGACGGAGTACTTAATTAAATGGTGATTGAACCTAGGGCGATTGTCATCCTGAAGCCGCAGGCCGAAGGATCCCTTGCGGCGGAGATTCTTCACTGCGTTCAGAATGACACTGCGTGTCACTTCACCAGCTTCAGTGCCTCCCGATGCACCCGTCGGTCGCCGCAAGCGATGACGCGGCCATCGGATTTCGGGGTGATGGGGTTGCCCTCCCAATCCGTGATGATGCCTTTCGCCCCCTCGATAATGGGCTTGAGCGCGATGAAATCATGCGGTTTCAGCCCGGTTTCCACCACAATATCCACCCGTCCGCTGGCGATGAGGCCATAGGAATAGCAATCCCCGCCATAGACGGTGTAATGCGCTTTCTTGCGGATTTTCTCGAATTTCTTGTAATCATCCCCCACGAACAGGTTGGGCGAAGTGGTGCACAAAACCGCCTGCGCCAGCGTCGGGCAGCCGCGCGCCTCGGTGACGCGCGAGTTGAAATCCGTGGCAAAACCGCGCACACCGCTCCACCGTTCACCCAGAATGGGCTGGTCAATTACCCCCAGAATGGGCAGGTCGCCCTTCACCAGCGAGATGAGTGTGCCGAAAATCGGGCGGCCAATCATGAAGGATTTTGTTCCGTCAATGGGGTCAATATACCACTGGTATTCCGCCTCCGGATTGCTGGCCTCGAACTCCTCGCCGATAACGCCGTGCCCCGGATAGGCCGCAAGGATCAGCGCGCGGAGTGCCCGCTCCACCTCCTTATCCGCCTCGGTGACGGGGGATAAATCCTCCTTCACCTCATAGGGGATGTCCTTTTTATAATAGGTGCGGATGATCTGCCCGGAGGCATTGGCGAGCTGGTCAACAAACGGAATAAAATGTTCGGGTTTAAGATGGATCATGTTTTTTTAACTCACTCGAATAAATCAGCATGGTTGCCCATGCGAACATATTCCAGAATCTTTTCTTCCTCAAGCACCCGATAAATAAGCAGCCAATCCGGTTCGATGTGGCATTCCCTGTTTCCTTTCCAGTTGCCGATCAGGGCATGATTCCGATATTTCGCGGGTGGTGCTTTCCCATGTACCAGCAAGGTATGGATAGCCTTGAATTTTTCCATATCCTTGCCGCGCTTCCGGCAAAGTTTCACATCGCGCCGGAAGCGCGTGGATTCAACGATGGTATACACCTAATTATCCAGATCTGCAAAAAAATCCTCGGAACTACTGAAGCGTTTTCCGCCACCCCGTTCCAACTCCTCCATCGCTTCGAGCGTGGCGGCGTTCGGTCGCTTTGCGGTGGGCTGAAAGGGCAGCCCGCCCCGGTTTACCGATTGTTGCAGGAACAGCCGGATAGCATCCGACGTGCTCAAGCCCATCGCCGAAAAAACGGCATCTGCTTGTTGTTTCAGCTCGGCCTTGACGCGGGATTGTATCAGAACATTGGACATAACCACTCCGTATATAATTCATTTTGCATCATTTGATAACATTATACATTCAATTGATGACTTATGCAAGGGGGTTTTATTTGGGGGCTGGGCTGTTCAGTTCTGATTTCTTCCAAGCATCCTTGACGCATCTATTCTAAAAATTTACACTGTGTCCTTATTCCTCTTTTACAACAGTTTGCAGTGATGAAAATTCTTGTTCTCGGCGGTGGCGTTCTGGGGGTTACAGCTGCCTATTCCCTGCACCAGCGTGGCCATAAGGTAGAGGTGATTGAGCGCAACGCCGCCACCGCGATGGAATGCAGTTTCGCCAACGCCGGCCAGCTTTCCTATAATCACGCCGAACCGTGGGCGAACCCCGCCGCGCTGCGGAACGGGCTTTCCTGGCTCGGTAAAAAGGATGCGCCGCTGCTGTTCCGCCTGCAGGCCGACCCGCGTATGTGGCTGTGGACGCTCCGCTTCGTGATGAACTGCACCCGCCCGCGTGTGCGGAAAAACACGGAGACCATGCTGCGGATATGCCTCTATTCCCGGCTGATGATGCACAAGCTGATTGAGGAAACCAAACTTGATTTTGATTACGCGAAGGACGGCAGGCTCTTTATTTTCGAGAACCAGAAAACGCTGGAGAACCAGGTGCGGCAATCCGAATTCCAGTGCACCCTCGGCGGCCAGGAATTCGAGCGGCTCACGCCGGAACAATGTGTCGCACGCGAACCGGCACTGGGGTATCATGCGCGGCGCATCATCGGCGGCATTTTCGATCCGGAAGACGAAAGCGGCGATGTGCACAAATTCACGCAGGCACTTGCGGCGCATCTGGAGAAACAGGGCGTGGTCTTCCATTACGGCACAAAGGTGCAGCGCGTGGTGCAGGAAAAAAGGCGCGTCATCGGCGTGGAAACCGATAAGGGCATGATGAACGCGGATAATTACGTGATGGCACTCGGCTGCTACAGCCCCATTTTCCTGCGGCAGGCGGGCATTTCCGTGCCGATTTATCCGCTGAAGGGCTACAGCATCTCCATCAACACGAAGGACTGCAAGCGGGAGGATGCGCCCCGCGTCAGCCTCACCCATACCGCGAAAAAGCTCGCCTACAGCCGCCTGGGGGATGTGCTCCGCGTGGGCGGCACGGCGGAATTCGCAGGGTATGATGATAAGGTGGTGAAGCACCGCATTGATATTGCGAAAAATGACACGCGCGAGATTTTCCCCAAAGGCGGGGATATTGAAAACGCCACCGAGTGGGCGTGCCTGCGCCCGATGACCCCGGACGGCCCCCCGATCCTCGGTAGAACGCCCGTCGCCAACCTGTTCCTCAACACCGGGCACGGCTCGCTGGGCTGGACGCAATGCGCGGGCAGTGCCACCATCGTCGCAGATGTCATTGAAGGTAGGGAGCCGGAAATCAGTCTGAAGGGGCTGGATATGGGAAGGTATCTGTGACGGGATACCAGGCCACACAGGAAGATGGTGCTATCGGCAAAGCCTGGGCGGCGCGGATTACTCCCCGGATGCACGAATTCCTCTGCCCTGACCCGAAAAAAGGGCTGCTCGGCAAATCGGGTTCGCACACTGTGGTGTGTTACGACTGGCATCCCGCCGAGGGGCAGAATGTCCGGGGCACGGTGCTGTGCGTGCACGGCCTCACGCGGAACGGGCATGATTTCGATTATTTTGCTGCGGCACTGGCGGAAAAGGGCTTCCGCGTCCTCTGTCCGGATGTGGCGGGGCGAGGGCGGAGCGGCTGGTTTGAGAACTCCAAAAACTATAATTACCCCGCCTATTGCGCCGATATGCTGTACGTGCTCGACCGCCTGAGCATTGCAAAGGTGGATTGGGTGGGCACGTCAATGGGCGGCCTGATGGGGATGATGGTCGCGGCCTCGCACCCGGATCGCGTAAAGCGGCTGGTCATCAACGATATTGGCCCGTTCATCCCGAAATCGGGGCTACGCCGCATCGGCAGCACCATCGGCCAGCGCGTTCTGTTCCAGTCCATGCAGGATGGCGAGGATTACCTCCGCAGAATCATGATCACGTTCGGCATAAGGCGCGAGGATCACTGGCGGCACATCGCGCAGTTTAATTTCCAGCGCGAGCCGGGCGGGGGGCTGCGCATCGCCTACGACCCCGCCCTCGCCGAGACGTTCTGGCACAAGGGAAAACAACGCAAGCTGCCGGATATGGATTTCTGGAAATTGTGGGAGAAGGTGACGTGCCCGGTGCTGGTGCTGCGCGGCATGGAATCGGATATTCTGCTCACCGATACCGCCGAGCGCATGGCGCGCCGCGAGGGGGTGAAGCTGGTGGAATTCCCCGGTATCGGCCACGCGCCGATGCTGATGGAAGATGAGCAGATCGCGCCGGTGGCGGAGTGGCTGAAAAACTAGGTTCAATCACCCTTTGATTTTTCGGTACTATATTGATCTATATTCTTAATTATAGTTCATCGTCATTCCAGCGATCTTATCTTTGGAAAGACTGGCTGGAATCCAGCAGCGGCGTGTCTACGCTGCGAAAAGCCTTTCCGCCGCAGACGCGGCTTTGGCTGGATTCCAGCTTTCGCTGGAATGACGGAGTACTTAATTAAATGGTGATTGAACCTAGCTAAAACAGCCAGAAATCCATGCGGCAATGGCGATCACTCTTGTATTGCATCTGATAATCCACGGAACCCACCGGCGTATCCCAATTCCCTGAGCAGTGCGGATATTTAGCCTCCGGGAAACCATTATATCCGAACACCACGCCGCTTGTGGCGAAGCCGTCATCCATCTTGCGGTCGAGCATCTGCGCTTCCTCCGGCGTAATAATGCCGCCGTCGCACTCCACGGTGGTTCCCGGCTTGCACGTACCCCACTCGATAAACGGCTTATCAATGCCGGAGTGCAACACATTCTTGGGGCGCGCGCGGAAATAAAACCCGCCGCCATCGAGCTTGCTGACCGGAATGGTGACGCTTTCCACCTGCTTTCCCGATCCCGAAAAAGATGCAGGGAGGATGCCCGCCAACGCCAGATGCTGCCAGGCGCGCGTACCCTCATTGCCGCTGGAGAAGCCTATTTCCTGGATGATGCCGTCGCCGTCGCCATTTTCCGTAGCATCGCCCCAGTAACTGGTGGCCAGGGGAAAATCGCCCGGCAGATAATCGTATTGTATTTTGAAAGCGTTGATGGCCGTCTGGAATCCTTTGACCTGGGAAATCACGGCGAGCACCTGCGCATGGCGCACCAGATGCCGCCCCACCAGTATCCCGCTGGCAACAAAACTTATCACAGTCACGACGATGGCAAGCTCTATCAGCCCAAATCCTTTCGTGCTTTCCCATCCCTTTTTCATGCTATAAATTTTATCATAAAGCCTTTATAGCGTGTAGGGAAATATGCAATCACAACTTCACATCATCGGCGGCGGGCTGGCGGGCAGCGAGGCCGCGTGGCAGGAAGCAGAGGCCGGGGTGAGCGTCACCATAAACGAAATGCGGACGAAAACCCGCAGAACCGAAGCGCATCA
>JAHFPR010000105.1:0-2030 GCA_023269645.1 Alphaproteobacteria bacterium
CCGGTATCCCGCGCGCGCGCCAGCCACGCCTCCAGTGCCTTCGCATCTTCCAGCGTGACATATTCCTGCTGCACCGCTTTTTCTGCCCTCTGCTCCCTGCTCCCTGCTCCCTGCGGAAGTTCTGCCACCTTCACCCCGTGTTTTTGCTCGAATTTTCCGATCAGCGAGCGGAACCCCATGCGCTGCAGGAACGGCAGGATGGTTTCCGGATGCTCCTCGCGCACCGCGAAATCCTCAATTTTCTCCTTCACCGGCGCATCGTTTTTAAGCCGCACCAGATCGCGCGAGAGCAGTGCCTGTTCCCGGTGCGTCATCAGCGTTTCGCGGCGTTTGGCCTGGGGGATTTCCTCTGCGCGCGCAAGCACCCCATCCAGCGAACCGAACTGCCGCACTAGCTCCGCCGCCGTTTTGGGGCCGATACCGGGTACGCCGGGAATGTTATCCGAGCTATCGCCCATCAACGCCAGCACGTCGAGCACCTTCGATGGCTCCACGCCGAATTTCTCCAGCACTTCCGCCGCGCCAATGGACACATCCTTCATCGCATCGAAAAGCTGCACGTGCTCGCCGTCAATAAGCTGCATCAAATCCTTATCCGAGGAAACGATGATAACACGGATGCCCTGCTCCTTCGCCTGGCGCGCATAGGTGGCGATGATGTCGTCTGCCTCGTAGCCCTCCATCTCCACCGAGGGCAAGCCCAGCGCCGCCACGGCCTCCCGCACCAGGGGGAACTGCGGAATCAGGTTTTCCGGCGCGGGCGGGCGGTTGGCCTTGTATTCCTTATACATTTCATTGCGGAATGTTTTTTTGCCGGCATCGAACACCACCAGCATATAATCGCCGTTATCCGGGCGCACCTGCCGCCGCAGCTTCATGAGCATATTCGTGAAGCCGTACACCGCGTTCACCGGAGTTCCATCCGGCGCGGTGAGTTCGCGGATGGCATGGAACGCGCGGAACACGAAGCCGTAGCCATCTATCAGGTACAGGCGTTTTTCCTGCGGCGCGGGATGCGTTTTTGCGACAGCTTCGTTCATGGCTTCGGTTTTCCCTTCAGTTCTGCTAGAAATCGGCATTTCTGCATGGCATCCGCACTTAGCTCCAGCGGAATTCTGGAAAGTGCACCTTTGCTGGATTTGTAGCCATCCTGCAGCAGATAAAGATTCTGGTAGCCAAGCTGATAGAGGGTGGGATACGCCTGCGTAGTCATGGAAATCATCCGCGTCGGCATCGTTTGCAGCGAATTGTTGCAATAGATGATGATTTTCGTATTTTTCAGGGGAATAATTTTCGCCAGCGTTTCTTCTGTCATCTCCGAGAGGCTCACATTCACCGCGCCCGTGATATGCCCGCAGGCATATTCCTCCGGGCTGCGCACATCAAGCAGCACCTTCTTATCTTTCTGCGCGAGTGCCTGCAGGAATGCCTCCGCACTCAGCAAATGTTGTTGCTGCGTATCCTTCAGTGCCACGGCGTTCTGATGGTATTCCAGATACTCAATGGTTTTATTGGCGGGTGCATCTTCCGCATGAAGCGGCGTTGCCGTCGCCAACAGGCCGAAACAGAGAACCCAGCGCACTAATGTCATAAAGAAAACCTCCGTTACCGATAGATAACGGAGGCTTTCACCCACTGCAACTTCTTTATAAATCCGGCGCACGGCCAGGAACCCCCTCCTCCGCCGTGCGCCTTACCCTGCCTAAACCCCACCTTCCCCCTTTACTACCCGCTCCCTCCAAGGCCAGTGCCCTCACGCGGCCTTATTCCTTGCTTCGTCATCGCCTGAATCGCTTAAGCGATTCTAGGGCGATCCATGCTGCAACGCTTACGTTGCCGGGTGGATGCCCCTAGAGTTGCTTCGCAACTCAGGGCATGACGGCCATCCCTACCAGTATAATTCCTCCTGGGAACTATCCGGACGGGCGTTATAGAGTCTGCCCTGATACGCGCGATAGCCTTCCGCACCGCCGGGGTGATAGGATTGCTGCTGCACTGTCGGCTGGCGATAATACTGTTCCTGCGGCGGG
>JAHFPR010000105.1:2040-7241 GCA_023269645.1 Alphaproteobacteria bacterium
CGGGTTCGGGGCATAGCCACCGCCGTAAGTTACTTCCGGTTCGCTGGGAGTGTTGCGGGCGGAACGCGCTTTCGAGGCCGGATCGTCGCAATTGAGAATATCGTAAATCCGGTTCAGGTATTCGATACGTGCCTGCGCCGCGCCGGCCGCTTCATCCGCATTCACATATGTGGAGATATAACCGAGCGGCATGATGAGGCTTTTCACGTTCGGATTCTTGTTATTTTCCGCCGTTTTGCGGTAGAATTCCGCCTCGTTGATTTCAAGCTGCACTTCGCTGCAGCTCAGCGTTTTATCCTTTTTCTGGAGCGAGGCAACTTTCGGCGTTTCCTCCCCCGCGCAGGCGGAAAGGCTGAGCGCAATGCCCGCCGCCACCACCGGCAACATTTTTCTGAACATGAATCTCCTCCCTCTTTCTGTTTCCCCGCGCGGGAAACATCCTGCTGTGGGTCAATGGCTGGAACGAACTGTTGGCACGGATCGTTTTTCGCTTATGAAGATAGTATACGCCCGCGTAACTTAAAATATCGTTAAGAAAAGGAAGGTTTCTGGCGTGGAAATGCAGATTTTTGTGTCTTTTATGTCACAGAAGGATGTTCTATCAAGTTATTGTTATGCAAGGTATTTTTGAATTATATTTCGCTAAAATTTTACATAAAATATGGCGCAGCGCGTTATGCATCTCAACGGGCTTTCTTTTTTCCCGCCCGCGCGCGCAAAAAATCCCTTTTACCTTAACGATTCTTTAATGTTTCTGTGCTATTCTATACATCGTGGCGGAAAATCCGTCTCAAAAACCCCGATCAGGAGTCCACCGCATGGCGGAAGAACAGCAATATCCGGTACTCACGCCTGAAGATTCCGCAGCGGCCAGTGCGGAAGAGGCATTTTTCGCCAGAGCCAGAGAAGGAGAACCCGCAAAACGTGGCTTCCGGGAGCTTGCACAGGAGGCACTCGCACTGGCGAAGGAGGCCGTAACCGCTCCTTTCCGGCATGGGCAAGACCGCGCGGAAGAAATTATCGAAGAGCGGAGGGATGCGAACATCGTCACCAATGATGAAACTGGCGATCCGCATTATTTTTACCGCAGCGATGTCAAAGTTCCCGCGCAGGAATTTTCCGCCGATAATCGTGGCAACACCTATTGGACAGACCCGGACAGCCCCCACTATGTGGAAAGCACCGTCCAACAGGATTTCAAGCGCAACATGGGGATAGCCGATGCGCCGGATGACGCTGCGCCTGCCGCAGCCTGGCCGGAGAACGGCAGCCCTGTCGAGGCGGATTTCAACCGCAAAATGGGCATTGTCAAAAACCCGGACATCACCGAATTTTCGGTTGACGCTGCGCTTGCTACAACCTGGCCGGAGAGCGGCAGCAGTGTGGAACAGGGGTTTAACGCACAGCGCGAGAAATGGGCAGCGGAGCATCCGGAGGAAGCCGCATTGAAGGATGGCGCGCCCTGGCCGGATGCCGGAAGCATCGTGGAGTGGGAATTCAAGAAACAAACAGGGCTGGCAGACCAGCCAGATGCCTCCCGTTTTCCAGATGACGGAAGGCCTGCGGACAGTGTGGGGGACAATGAAATTTTTGTTGATGGTGATAGCACGCAATCCCCGCTGCGCAGCAACCAATCCGCATCGGGAAAAAACGCCGCAGCGCCCTATACCCCCATCGGTCTCCAGCTTGCGGATGGCGGCCACCTCACCCCTCCCAGCCATCAATTGCTGGCGGCAAATCCGCCTTCTATGGATATGGATGAAGATAACATTCCGCTGGCATTACTGCACACAAAACACTCCGGCCATGCTCCCGAAGACCACACGCTTCCGCCGCAACCCCTCACGAGAGAGGAACTGTACGCGGCATATGAAAACGATCCTGCGCTGCAGCTGGCCGTTCTCCAGCAATTGCGGAAGGAACCGGAAAGTGCCGCGCTTGGCAACGATGCATTCGCGGATGAGTTTCAGCGCAGAATAGGCATCGCCGTGGAAGCGCGCCTCGCCGCAGATGATGCGGCCTTGCTGCAAACTTCCCGCGCGTCCGTGGCCGAAACTGCGTCCGGGGAACATCAGGAGTCCGCGCTGCAATCCCCGCCGCCCCTGCCCCAAAGCGGGGGGCACGATACTGCCCTGCCGGATGAGCGCAGGGAATATGCACCTGTGCATGAATTGAGGCCTGCGCGCGAGGAGCCGGAATTGCCCTCGGTGATTGTAACGGAACCAAAGGAACCGGAAGAAAGTCGGCAGGCCACGGTAACACTGCATCCGGATGTAGCGCAGGATAGCGCGCGCCTGCAGGAAACGCAGGAACGGCTCGCCCAGTTCCAGCCGGAATTTGCTGCCACTGAAGCAAAGGTCAATGAAACCCGGCATCCTGAATGGGAAGTGCAGCGGAGTTATCACAGGTTCAATCAGCAGGAAGCCGACTTCAACGCACAGGCTTCCGCCCAGCCCGTGGAAGCGGAAGACGAGAAATTCCGCCTGGAGCTGGCCGCAACTGCTGCCGGTATTCAGGCATCTCACCTCAGGGATGTGCTCAAGGATCGCTTCGGGATTGATATGACTCCCGACGATAGCCCGGAACATCTCAAGGATGCCCCGCACAAAAGCAGCGACCGCCTCAAGGCCGTTCGCCCGGATACGGTAGTGGAAGATGCAACGGTGACTCCGCTCTCCCCGGCGGCAACGCACGAAGCGCAACACGCAGAGGCAGAAACCTCAGCCCCCGAAGGCAAGGCGGTTTCCGCTCAGAAACCGGCGCGTTCCAGCAACCCCCTGATACGTTCGGTGGTGGCCGTGGCAACAATGGTGGTGGCCGCAGTAACCTGGGTTGTCAGCCAGGTGGGACACCATCACGAAGAAACACAGGGCGCGGAAAAAGACAGGAGTGCCATGAACACTCATCCGCAGGGAAGAAGCGGCCTCCACGAGGCACACACAGCATCGGAAAGCCGCATGGCTTCCCCGGATGAACCGCTGCCGCCCTCTATCCCCGCAGAAAGCACGGATCCTGAAACCACGAAAGGCGCGCCGCAGGGCGGCCATGCCGGCAAGGTGCGGCTGGCGCGGAATACTGGCCTCGAAAGATAGGCGGAAGCCTTACTTCCCGCGCAGCACAAACATCCGGCTGCAATAGGGACAAACGATGGAAGTGTTGCCCGGCTTCATGCGCAGGTAAACTTTCGGGTGGCCGAGCGCACCGCCGCCATCGCAGGATGCCGCACTATCCTTCACCTCGATGATTTCCGGCGCGTGGGCAGGTGTTGCGGTTCCGGTCATATCCTCTCCCTTGTTGCGTGTCTGGCTTGTTGCGTATCTGGGCTGGTTTCTATATATAGGCAAGTAAGCGACCTGTAAACCCCACCCCGAAGCACACCGATGCGCGGCCGCAATCCCATCCGAAAACCTGTGGAAGGCTCCGGCGACGTGCTGGAGGTGAAGGAGGTGTTCCCCACCCTCCAGGGCGAAGGGCCGCTGGCAGGGATGCCTTCCGTATTCATCCGGCTGGGCGGCTGCAACCTGGCGTGCAAATTCTGCGATACCGCGTTTGAGGATTTCTCCCCGTGGTCCATGTCCGAGATTATGTCCAGCGTGCGGAAATACGCGCGAAACGATCAGGGCGCATCGGTGCGGAAGCTCGTGGTGCTGACGGGCGGGGAACCATTCCGCCAGCCCATCGCCACGCTGTGCGACACGCTGCTGGAGGAAGGCTTCACCGTGCAGATCGAAACGAACGGCCTGCTGTTCCGCCCGCTGGATGCACGGGTGCAGATCGTATGCAGCCCGAAGAACATCGGCAAGGGCTACAAGCCGGTGCGGGGGGATATTCTGGAACGCTGCCTCGCGCTGAAATTCCTGATTTCCGCTTCCAATAAGGATTACGCCTACGTGCCGGATGTCGGCCAATCGCTGCTCAGCACGCCGGTCTACATCCAGCCGATGGATGAATACGACGCGGAGAAAAACGCCGCGAATCTTGCGCTTACGCAGGAACTCTGCGCCCGCCACGGCTACCGCCTCAGCCTGCAACTCCACAAGATGCTGGGGATTCCGTGAGCGGGAAACGCGCCGTTATCCTCCTCTCCGGCGGGCTGGATTCCGCTACGTGCCTCGCCATTGCGCGGGCGGAGGGGTTTGCCGCACACGCGCTCAGCTTCGATTACGGGCAACGGCACAGGGCGGAGCTGGAATGCGCCCGGAACCTCGCACAGAAAATGGGCGCGGCGGAGCATAAAACCGCGCTGATTGATCTCCGGCTGTTCGGCGGCTCGGCACTCACTTCGGATGCAATCAACGTGCCCAAGCATGAAAACGTGTCGGAAATCGGCGCGTCCATCCCCGTCACCTATGTACCCGCGCGCAACACGATTTTCCTCTCTTTCGCGCTGGCATATGCGGAAACCATCGGGGCGTTCGATATTTTCATCGGGGTAAACGCGCTGGATTACAGCGGCTATCCCGATTGCCGCCCGGAATATATCGCAGCATTCGAGAAAATGGCGAATCTGGCCATCGCCGCGTGCACGGCGCAGATGCCGGATGCTCAGATGATGGATGATGGAAAGAAACCTGCTTATCAACCATCATCCATCATCTAAAAATCCACACACCCCTCATCCGGCTCACCAAGGCAGAAATCATCAGGAAGGGGCTGGAACTCGGCGTGGATTACAGCCTCACCACCAGTTGCTACGATCCGGATGCGGAAGGCCGCGCCTGCGGGCATTGCGATTCCTGCCTGCTGCGGCTGAAGGGTTTTGCGGGCAACTTCCTCCCCGATCCGGCGCATTACCGCAGCTAGTTCCTTAACCTTTTATTAAGTGTGGTGTGCTAGACTGGGGTTTCCGTTTTCCCACCCGGATTGGTTCATGGCATTCTTCAGAAAAACCCCAAAAACGCAGACCCCGCAGGAGAGGATCATCGCCGCACTGAATGAAGTCGGCAAGTGCCTCGGACTTTTTGACGAAGTGGGGGCACATATCGTCCAGGACAATCCCGATCATTTCAAGGTCACGACGCTTGAAGCTGATCGGCTGTTCCTTATCTTAAGCGCGGATCCATCCCTACCGAAAGGCTCCCTGCACTATAATCATCACGCGCCGGAAGATTGCACCATTTCCGCGCAGGGCGATCCCCCCGGTCTTCTCCACGTTCTGGAGGACTTGCGGGATACCCTCCCGCGCCATCCCTGGCCACAAA
>JAHFPR010000106.1 GCA_023269645.1 Alphaproteobacteria bacterium
AGTTATTATGGTACGCAGGTCTGCGCGCCGCGCGTACTGCTGCCTAATGCCACCGATACGCACACGTCGCTGCATTTCTGCGTGGATATACCGAACAATCATTTCAATACGTGCTGGGTCAATTATGTGGGGAGCGGGTATGCAATGACACCGATCCTCTTCAACGACTGTGTACTGAAGGGTGATGGAACGCTTCAGAGTTTTGCATTGCCATCGAACCGCATTGATATGTTTTCAAACTGCAACCAGACATCAACCTCACTGGATGGCTGCCAGACGACCACGAATATCACGCCGAGTGCTTTCGATGTTATCACGCCGGCAACCCTGCAGGGCACACGTCAGTGCGGGCCACTCTTTTCCAATACCGTCATCTTCATGCCGTTGAGCACCATGTCGAGTGTCGCGGTTATGAACTACTGCATTGATGTGCCGCCGCCGGTGACAGTCCTGCCGGAATGCTGGAACCAGACAGGCGACTTGAAGATGGAATATTGCACCAATTGCAGGGTAACAGCGGATTGGAATTGTACGAACTGCGGCACGAATCCGGGAGATGCGTGTTACGATCCCTCGCCCTATTATCTCGGTGTGCCTGCGCCTGCAGCGTGTACGTCCGGGTGGATGGCGTGGACAGGTTGTATGCTTTCCGGTGCGGGAACGTACTATGTCGTTATGCCGGATGCGCTGGTGGATTCTGCAGCACAGTATATGGAAGGAACAGCACTATGTTTGCCTGTGATCGGTTCCGGGACTTACCAGAATAACTGGAATTCCCAGAGTAACTTCTGTGTGGATGTACCGATCCATATTCAGATTAACTCCATCGAGGCCGAAAAATGGCAGTATTGCGCGATACCGGAAAAGCTGCCGTCCAGGTTGTATTAGGGTGAATCAGGAATGACACATTGATGAAGAAGCCCTGTTCTATTTCCCGGCGACGGTGATGCCATCCTTATTGGCGGAAACGGTGGCGACTCCACCATCTTTCAATGTGCCATTCAGGATGAGGGAGGCGAGCAGGTTCTGCACCTCGCGCTGGATGACGCGCTTGAGCGGGCGCGCGCCGTAAACCGGATCGTAGCCCGCAGCGGCCAGCCACTCCACCGCTTTTTTATCCACCTTGAGGTGGATATTCTGTTTCTCCAGCCGTTTTTCCAGCCCTTTAAGCTGGATGTGCACGATGCTCTCCATATCCTTTTTCTGCAGTCGGTTGAACAGGATAATTTCGTCCAGCCTATTAAGAAATTCCGGGCGGAAGGAGGCGCGCACGGCATCCATCACCTGTTTATGGGCACTGCTGCTTGGCTCGCCTTCCGGAAGCGCAGCCAGGTATTCCGAGCCAATATTGGAAGTGAGGATAATCGTGGTGTTGGTGAAATCCACCGTGTGCCCCTGGCCATCCGTGAGGCGACCATCGTCCAGCACCTGCAGCAGGATGTTGAACACGTCCGGATGGGCTTTTTCCACTTCGTCGAACAATATCACCTGATAGGGGCGGCGGCGCACGGCTTCCGTCAGCGTTCCGCCTTCCTCATATCCCACATAGCCCGGAGGCGCGCCGAGCAGCCGCGCAACGGCGTGCTTCTCCATATATTCCGACATATCACTGCGGAGCAGGGCGTTCTCATCATCGAACATGAACTCCGCGAGTGCCTTGGAAAGCTCGGTTTTGCCGACCCCCGTGGGGCCGAGGAACATGAAGGAACCCATCGGGCGGCGTTCATCCTGAAGCCCGGCGCGGCTGCGGCGCAGTGCCTCGCTCACTGCTGCGAGTGCCGCCTCCTGGCCGATTACGCGCTGCCGCAGTTTTTCTTCCATTTTCAGCAGCTTCTCACGCTCGCCTTCGAGCATTTTTTCCATACTGATCCCCGTCCACCGTGCGACGATGGCGGCGATGTCGTCGGCGGAAACAATTTCGTTGAGCATGGTAGCACTTTGCAGTGCGTTACTTGCCTGAAGTTGCTTCTCCAGCCCCGGAATTACGCCATAGGCCAGTTCGCCCGCCCGCGCGAGGTTACCGCTGCGTTGTGCGATTTCAAGCTCCTTGCGCATTTCCTCAAGCTGTTCCTTGATCTTTTGCGCGTGGGTGAGCTTGGACTTCTCTGCCTCCCATTTGGTGGTTAGTTCGGCGGATTGCTTTTCCAGTTCCTTCAGTTCTTCCTCCAGCTTCACCAGACGCTCCTGGGAAGCCTTGTCCTTTTCTTTCTTCAACGCTTCTCTTTCAATCTTCAGCTGGATAATGCGGCGATCCAGTTCGTCAATCGCTTCCGGTTTGCTATCAATCTGCATCCGCAGTTTCGCCCCGGCCTCATCCACCAGATCAATGGCCTTGTCCGGCAGGAAGCGGTCGGTGATGTAGCGGTGCGAGAGGGTGGCAGCGGCTACCAGCGCGTTATCGGAAATCTGTACGCCGTGATGCACCTCGTATTTTTCCTTTAAGCCCCGCAGGATGGAGATGGTATCCTCCACCGTCGGCTCGCTGACAAACACGGGCTGGAAGCGGCGGGCGAGCGCGGCATCCTTCTCGATATATTTGCGGTATTCATCGAGCGTTGTCGCGCCGACACAATGCAGTTCGCCGCGCGCAAGGGCAGGTTTCAGGAGGTTGGATGCATCCATTGCGCCTTCTGCTTTCCCCGCGCCGACCAGCGTATGCAGCTCGTCAATGAACAGGATAATCTGGCCTGCGGAGGCGGTGATTTCGTTGAGCACGGCCTTCAGACGCTCCTCAAACTCTCCCCGGAATTTTGCGCCCGCGATGAGCGCGCCCATATCGAGTGCCATCAGCTTGCGGCCTTTCAGATTTTCCGGAACGTCGCCCGCGATCATGCGCTGCGCCAGCCCCTCAATGATAGCAGTTTTGCCGACACCCGGTTCGCCGATCAGTACCGGATTATTTTTCGTGCGGCGGGAAAGCACCTGCATCGTGCGGCGGATTTCTTCATCCCGCCCGATGACAGGATCGAGCTTGCCATCCTCTGCCGCTGCCGTGAGATCGCGCGCGTAACGCTGGAGTGCTTCGTAGGCTTCCTCGGCGGACTGCGTATCGGCCTTGCGCCCCTTGCGGATGTCGCGGATGGCAGAATCCAGCTTCTGCGGTGTAACTCCCGCATCAAGGAGGATTTTTGCGGAGGCGATGCCCTCGGTCAGCGCAAGTGCCTCAATGGCGCGTTCCACGGTAACGAACTTATCCTTGTTTTTCTTTGCCAAATCGTCGGCGGTTTTGAGCAGGGCAGCGGTTTTCGGATGCAGATAAAATTGGGTAGCACCTGCGCCGCTCACGCGCGGGATGGCGGAAAGCTCTTTCTCTACACCGCTTTTGATGAACTGCACGGAAGCTCCGCAGGCTGTCAGCAGCCGTGTGGCAAGATTTTCGGCAGTCCCCGCCGCCGGTTTTTCCTCCAGCAGCGCAAGGAATACGTGTTCAGGTGTAAGGGTCTGATGACCACGCGCCTGCGCGGTGGTTTGCGCCGTCTGAAGCGCGGCCTGCATATTCTGCGTAAGTTTTTCGAGGTTCATAACCCTATCCGGAGTTGTGTTCTTGACTGCCTATAGATATAGGTGACTAAGCGGGATTTTCAAGGTATACCATACAGCGCAAAATCAAGCGGAGTGAATGCCATGCCCAAACCGATTAAAAAAGCCATATTCCCCGTGGGTGGCCTGGGAACG
Organism: Alphaproteobacteria bacterium; assembly: GCA_023269645.1. Classification (GTDB taxonomy): domain Bacteria; phylum Pseudomonadota; class Alphaproteobacteria; order Rickettsiales; family UBA8987; genus JAHFPR01. The sequence continues at coordinate 3,676 of JAHFPR010000106.1, forward strand.
CGCTTCCTTCCCGCCACGAAATCCATGCCCAAGGAAATGCTGACGGTGGTGGATAAGCCGCTCATTCACTACGCTTTCGATCAGGCGCGTGCGGCGGGAATCGAGGAATTTATTTTCGTCACCGGGCGGAATAAATCGGCCATTGAAGATTATTTTGATTGTGCCTACGAGCTTGAGGAAACCCTGAAAGCGCGTGATAAAAAAGAGCTGCTTGCCAGGGCGACGGAGTGGGTTCCGCCCGCCGGCAGCATCGTGTATACGCGGCAGATGGAGCCGCTCGGCCTGGGGCACGCGGTGTGGTGCGCGCGCCATATCATCGGGGATGAGCCTTTTGCCGTGCTGCTGGCGGATGAACTGTTCCTTTCGGAAAGGCCGCTGCTTCAGGAAATGGCGGAAATATATGCGGAAAAGGGCGGAAATGTGCTGGGCGTGGCGGATGTGGCGCGCGAGCATACCTCAAACTACGGCATTATTGATCCGGAGAGCGATAACGGTAAAATAATAAAAATCAAAGGAATGGTAGAGAAACCTCATCCATCGAAAGCACCTTCCAACATTTCCATCACAGGGCAGTATATCCTCCAGCCGGAGATATTCGGGCATCTGGACGAAGCCGTGAAGCGCGGCCACGGCAAAGCCGAAATCCAGCTTACGAATGCCATCGCGGCGATGCTGAAAACCATCCCCACGCATGGTGTGCGGTTCACGGGGAGGCGGTATGATTGCGGCAGCCGCAGCGGATTCCTTCAGGCGAATATCGCTTTCGCGCTGGAAGTGCCGGAAATGCGGGCGGACGCGCTCGCCATGATGCGCCGTTTTTTAAGCGATAATGATGACGAGGCAATGTGAGTGACATCCTCATCATCGGCGGGGCGGGCTATATCGGCGCGCAGATGGCGAAGCGGCTGCAGGGCACGGCGCACAAGGCGGTGGTGCTGGATAATCTTTCCTCCGGGCATCGGTGGGCTGTGGGTGATGCGGAGTTTATCGAAGGCGATATGGGCGATGCCGCGCTGCTGGATAAACTATTCGGCACACGACAATTTGATGCGGTGATGCATTTTGCTTCCTCCATCCTGGTGGAGGAATCGGTCAGTGATCCGGGAAAATATTACGATAATAATGTCGCGCGCACGGTGACGCTGCTTAACTCGATGGTGCGGCATGGGCGGATGCGGTTTATTTTTTCCAGCACGGCGGCGGTATTCGGCAATCCGAAAACTGCGCGGATTAATGAAAACCACCCGATGCAGCCTCTGAATCCCTATGGCCAGAGCAAGCATATGGTGGAGATTATGCTGCGCGATTATGCAGCGGCAGGTAGCCTGCACTATGGTGTGCTGCGCTATTTTAATGCGGCGGGGGCGGATCCGGAAGGCGAGATGGGCGAATGCCACGATCCGGAAACGCACCTGATTCCACGGGTGTTGCAGGCCGCAAGCGGTCGCCGGAAATCCATCACCATTTTTGGCGAGGATTACCCCACGCCGGATGGCACGTGTGTCCGCGATTATATCCACATCGCCGACCTCGCCGAAGCGCATTACCTGCTGCTGGAATATATGATAAGCGGAGGAAAAGAGGTGGAATTCAACCTCGGCACGGGGCAGGGATATTCAGTGAGGGAGGTCATCGAAACAGCGCGGAAAGTGACGGGGAAAGAGATTCCGGTGGAGAATGCCTCACGCCGCACGGGCGACCCCGCCACGCTGGTGGCCGATGGTGCGAAAGCGCGCAGGGTGCTGGGTTGGGAACCTCGCTATTCCGATCTGGAAACCATTATCCGCCATGCGTGGGGGTGGGAGTTGTCACCCCGCAGAGCCTAGCGATTGCGGGGTTAAAGTCCGAGATAACCCCGCAACAAGTGCGGAGGGACACAAGTGCGGGATGACAGGATTATGCTGATCTTTATTATGCTGATCTTTTTATAACAAACCGCCACAATAATTCCTTCCCCTGCGAAATGCCGATGCGGGGGGTGGCTTCATATTTCGGCTTTAATCCGGTGTCCCTTACATAAAAATCTCCGTGCGTGGTGAGATCGAGGTTATTATGCTCCCGCGTGATGCCGAGCGCACGGCATAATCTTCCTGGCCCGGTGATGCCCTGCACTCCCCGAACCAGCACGGCAGCCGGGAAGCCCTCCGCTTCCGTCACAAAATTCAGGCAGTGGTGCATACCGTAAATAAAATAGACATAGGAATAGCCCGCCGCGCCAAACATCGGGGCGTTGCGCAGCGTTTTTCCGCGCGCGGCGTGGCAGGCCGGATCGTCTTTCCCGATATAGGCTTCCGTTTCGGTGATGATACCGCGCTGGCCGTAAAACACCATCTCCTTGCCGAGCAAATCGCGGGCGACTTCCAGGGTTGGGCGGTTGAAGAATGGTCGTTGCAAGCGCATCGGATGATAGATTATAGATGATGGATGAGAAAAGAATTTACTCCATCATCCATTATCCGTCATCCATTATCCTCTTATGTCCACCTGCCTCACCATTATCCAAACCCACGGAAGCTTGATACTGGCATTGTTCCTGGCGGGGCTGACGGGAGGATTTACCCATTGTGCGGGGATGTGCGGGCCGTTCGTGATGGGGCAGGCCTGCGCGCGGTTGGATAAAGTTCCGGCGGCGCGGATGCGCGAGTGGCACAGGCTGGCGGGCGCGGCACTGCTGCCGTACCATGCGGGTCGGATGACGACCTATGTGCTGCTTGGTGTGATGGTGACATTATTCTCCTCGCGCCTTCACGACACTGCTGTTTTTAACTGGATTTCTGCCGGATTACTGGCTATCGCAGCTATATTGTTTATCCGTGCCGGGCTTGGACATACCTCACGCATCACGCATCACCCGTCACGCATCACAAACCTGCTTACTGTGATTTCAAGGCCACTCTTTGCAGATCCTCGCGGATGGAAGGGATATTCCCTCGGAATTTTGCTTGGCTTTTTGCCGTGTGGTCTGGTATATGCTGCGCTTGCGGCGGCGGCCTCCGCCGGGGATATTGCGGCGGCGGCGTTCGGCATGGCGGCTTTTGCGCTGGGAACGGTTCCCGCGCTGGCGGGAATCGCGTTCGGCAGCCGGTGGGCGATGCGCCGCTGGCAGCCGCAGCTAAAGAAAATAGCGCGGGGCATCATGCTGGCAAATGGCGCGGTGCTGCTGGTGATCGCGGGGGGGATGGTGTGGTAGCGGATAGCTTTATTTTCAGTGCGCATACGCGCCATCAGATGGAGCGACGCAAGATTAGCGAGGCAGAAGTGACGCTTACATTCTCTATGCCTGATGATATTATTTCTGTTAGAGAGGGACGGAAGCTGTTGCAAAAGATAATATTTTCAGAGGCTGAAAGGAAGGAAATGCTGATTCGGATAGTGGTGGATTTGGAAACACCGAAAAAAGTTGTAACTGTGTACCGTACCAGTAAGATAAAGAAATACAGGAGATAGGCTATGGAAGTGCGCTACGATCCGAAAGAAGATATACTGACAGTCATTTTCCGTGAAGGTTTTGTGGCGGAAAGCGATGAAGACAAG